>NZ_CDXDOR010000065.1:0-27183 GCF_978021225.1 Frankia sp. CeTa3Moorea
GACCGGATGGGGATGGAGCGGGCGGGGATGGAGCGGGCGGCGCCGATCCGTTCGACCGGCGACCGGCCGACCAAGATCGGCCCCGTCCGCCGCGAGCTCGTCCGCGGCCCATCCGTCGGCGGCCCGGTCCTCATCGAGGAACACGCCCTCGCGAATCCCGACCAGGTCGGACTCGTCGCCACCGATCTCCTGCTCGTCTTTGGTGAACGTGGCGTCGCGAACGCGGCGGGATCCACCAGCCGAGCCGTCTACTGGTGGGTCCGGCGGACGCAGCGGCACGGTGGCGTCGTCCGACGGCAGCAGGTCCAGCGATGGCCATCGCGACGAAACGGACGGTTCAGACGGAAATGCGCGGACGGGGAAGCGCGGCGGCGGGGCCGGCGGCGGGTACCCGGGACCAGGGGTGGATTCGACCATGGCTGGACCGTAGATCGATCACGGCGGCTCCCGCTCCGCTTGCCGCCGTCCTGTGGACAGCCGCCCGTCGTCCACAGCCCCCGCCCAGTGGCCTGCCGGGGTCCCGGTTCTGTCGCAGCCATGGGCTCGGCGGTAAGGTCCGCTCGACACTGATTGTGGGAGCACCACTGGGAGGTGCGCCGATGCGCGTGACTGTCGACTACGACCGCTGCGCGAGCAGCGGAACCTGTGTCCGTCTCGTCCCGGACGTGTTCGAGATCCGCGACGACGGCTTCCTCTACCTCCTCGACGAGGAACCCGACGACGCCAGGTGGGACGACCTCCAGGAGGCTGTCGACTCCTGCCCAACCGAGGCGATCAGTATCTCCGATAGCTGATCACGGCGTGGCGGTCGGTCCGACTCCCTGGAGGGCACGCCTCCGAAACGGATCCGACCGCTCGAACCCTCCACGGCGCACCAACCCCGCCGGCAGCCGGCCGGGAGTATGAGTCGCGGTAGCGGCTCACCAGAACCGGGTAGAGACCTTCTGACGAGAGCGGCCCGCGCATTTCCGGGCGGAGCCCCGACCCGGGGAGGTGCCTCGATGGCCACGATCTACCGGCAGCACCGACGTCAGCAAGCCCCCAGCGCGCTGTGGCCGGCGTTGCTCCTGCTCGGTGCGGCGGTCACCGTGCTGGGACTTCTACTGATCACGAACCCCTTCGCGACCGCCGGCACACTGGCGGTCCTCGCCGGGGTGGCACTCGTGCTCTCCGGCATCAGCGAGACGATCGCCGCGGTCCGGTCGGAGAACACCGCGGGGACTGCCCTGTTTGGGATCATGCTTGCGGTCGGCGGCGTCATCGTGCTGCTGTGGCCGGGAGCCACCCTCCGAGTCGTCGCGCTGCTCGTCGGCACGATACTGATCATCACCGGGGTCGTCCGGGCCCTGGTGACCTGGGCGAGCAGATCCTCGCGCGGGACCGGTCGCGGCATCGCCGGTCCGCTCATCCTGGCCGCGCTCAGTATCGTCCTCGGCGTACTGGCGCTGACCTGGCCGGGAGCGACGATCATGGCACTAGCGGTGATCTTCGGAATCCAACTGATCGTCACCGGCGTCACCGAGATCGCGCTCGGGCTCGCGCTTCGCCCGCGCGGTCACTCCTGACCTCCGGCGACCATCCGTTCTCCGGATTTCCGGCGGATCAACCCGCGATTGCCGAGCGCGCCCGCCGGGTCACCCGCCTCCCGGCCCGGCGGCAGTGCCTTTGCCCGGGGCATTGACGGGGGTATCAACCGGGTCGATACCGAACAACGACAGATCGACGGTGCCGCCCACCCGCGCGGACGAACCGGCACCACCGCCGACGGAACCACCGGACCGCTCCGGGTCCACCGCGAGAGCCGCCCGCCCGCCCGCCTGCGCGACGGCCGCGGCGACCACCGGATCGATCTCGACGGGATCGATGAGATGACGACCCTTGTTCCGGACACTGCCCACCTCGGCTGCGACCGGATGCGCTGCGACCACCCCGGCCGGCGCCGGCCGCAGCAGCGAGGCGAACGCGGCGGGATCGCGGACCGAGGGATCCATCCAGCGATCCCAGGCGGCCTCGGGCAGGATCACCGGCGAGCGGTCGTGCAGGAACTCCAGCCCCGCGGCGGCTCCGGTCGTGAGGATCGTGAAGGTCACCAGCGGGGCCTCACCCCGGCGCCAGACCTCGTAGAGACCCGCGAACGCGAAGATCCCGCCGGTTGCGGGATGGCCCGCGGGACGGATGTAGAAGGGTTGCCCCCGCCGCGAGCCACCACCCGGATGGAACCACTCGTAGAACCCGGTCGCCGGGACGAGGCAGCGCCGTGCGGCGAAGGCCGACCGGAACGCCGGCTTGGTCGCCGCCGTCTCCGACCGCGCATTGATCATCTTTGCGCCGATCGTCCGGTCCTTGGCCCAGGACGGCACCAGCCCCCAGGTCGCGAGGCGAAGGACCCGCTCGGTCCGGCCGGCCGGAGGCGGCTTCCCGGCCGGAGGGAGGTGCGCCTCACCCCGAAGAGCGCCGTCCGGGAGCTCACACGGCTCGGCGACGACGATCGGCATCGTCGAGGTGGGCGCCACGTTGTAGTTCTCCGTCACCGCGCCGGCAGTCTCGTCGTGAGCGGACATCGCCGCGGCGAGGTCGTCGGTCTTCAGCTTCTGGGTGTACCGACCGCACATGGCGCCAGTGTGGCACCCGGGTCCGACAGTTCGCAGGTTCCGCGCGGAGGTCGCCCGAACGCGAGGGTCGCCCGAACGCGAAAGTCACCCGAACGCGAAAGTCACCCGAACAGCGCGGCGAGGCCACCGGCCAGCGCGCCGAGATTGACCAGGCCGAAGAACCCGACCCAGAGCGTCGGGGGCAGTCCGGTCAGCCGTGCGAGCTGATCCGGATCGGAATCCCCGGCCCGGCGCCGACGGCGCCCCCGCTGCACCTCGATCACCGGGCGGATCGCGCCCAACAGCAGGAAGCACGCAATGTACGCGGCGAATCCGGCGCGCACGCTCTGCGGCGCGAACCAGGAGACCGCCAGGATTCCCGCGGTACTCCCCAGCACGGACAGGGCCCCGAAACCGTTGCGGATCACGAGCAGCATCGCCAGCAGCAGCGCCACGCACAACTGCAGCAGCAGACTCGTCCGGCCGGTGGCCAGCAGGCCCGCAGCTCCGAGACCGAGCAGGGACGGTGTCGTGTAGCCGGCGGCGACGGTCACGACGACACCCGCACCGGTCGGCCGCCCGGAGGACACGGTCACTCCGGAGGTGTCCGAATGCAGCCGAACGCCAGCCAGGCGGCGCCCGGTCGCGACCGCGGCCAGGGCATGTCCACCTTCGTGTGCAATTGTTATCACATGTCTAGATATAGGCCATAGGCGGTCGCTGAGTACCGTCAGGGCCGCCAGAATCGCGGCAACGACGAGCACCCACTGCGGCGGCGCCGGCTGCGCCGCGATGCCCCGGCGCAGAATCTCCATTTCCGTTGTCTCTCCCTCATCCGCGCGGTTGGTCCCGCTCCTCCACAGACGTCTGATACGAACATCATCGATCCTGCCCCCCGCCCGCACGCGATGTCGCCTTCCGGTGAAACCGGACCGCGGTATCGCCGGACATCCACGACGACCGGTGTCAGGGGGTGGGGGTAAGGTCGTGTCGCATTCGGCACACCGGTGAGACCGCGAGGAACATCGAGGAGTGGCCCGTCGTGGCGGAGTACGTCTACCGGCCGGTGGTCAGCATGGTGCGGGGACTTTTCGGCGCACTGCGCCTGCGTCTTGACATCCAGGGCACGGAGAACATCCCGGCATCGGGGGGCGGCATCGTCCTGATCAATCACGTCTCGTACCTGGACTTCGCGCTCGCGGGTCTGCCGTTCTGGATCGCGGAGCGTCGGCTGGTCCGGTTCATGGCCAAGAAGGCAGTCTTCGACCACCGGATCAGCGGGCCGCTCATGCGCGGCATGCACCACATCCCGGTCGACCGGGAGGCCGGCGCGGCGTCTCTGCGCCACGCCCTCGACGCACTGCGAGCCGGGGAACTCGTGGGCGTCTTCCCCGAGGCGACGATCAGTCCGAGTTACTGTCTGGCGACATTCAAGACCGGGGCGGCCCGGATGGCCGCTCACACGAAGGTGCCGGTGATCCCGGTGATTCTCTGGGGCAGCCAGCGCATTTTCACCAAGGGACGGCCCTTCAGCCTGCGGGACGCGATCGGCGTCCGCGTCTCGATCACGGTAGGCAGGCCCGTCCAGCCCACGGAACTGGGTAAGGGCCGCGACGGCACGGCGCTGCTGGAGAAGGTGATGAACGAGCTGCTCGACGATGCGCAGCGCCGCTACCCGCGGCCCGCGCCGGGCGAGCCGGACTGGTGGCTGCCCGCGCATCTCGGTGGCTCGGCTCCTCCTCGGCCGGCCGATCAGGACGCCGCCGCCAAGCAGAGCACCTCCGAGGAATCCGGCCAGAGCTGACAGATCCCCGTCGGAACCCTTGCCGACCGGCGATCCCGCGGACGACTCTGCGCGGTTACCGTGCGTTCTTCGAGGAAGTGCTCACCCACGAGCACCGCCCCGGGACGGAGGCCCGTCGGCCTCGGTACCGGACGGCGGCGGCCCGGACGGCGGCCGGTACCGGGTCAGCAGAGCGGCCCGGCGCGCGGGGTGCAGGTTCGCCCGGGTGACGTCCCCGCCGTAATGCTCGACGACGCGGTCGTCCATCAGCCGAAACCACACCGGCGGGAGATACGCCGCGAGCAGGAGCGTAGCGTACCCCGCCGGCAGCTGGGGAGAGGCCTCGAAGGACCGCAGCGCCTGGTAGCGCCGGGTCGGGTTGGCGTGGTGATCGCTGTGTCGCTGCAACTGGTAGAGCGCCAGATTGCTGATCACGGCGTCGCTGTTCCAGCTGTGCCGGGGGTCGACCTTCTCATAACGCCCGCTCGGGGTCAGCTCCCGGGCCAGGCCGTAGTGCTCGATGTAGTTGACCCCCTCCAACAAGGTAAACCCGAAGGCCGCCTGGGCGACGAGGAAGACGAGCACGGCCGGCCCGAACGCGACGGCCAGCGTCGCGAACAACACTGCGGTGAGCAACCAGCCGAGCACGACCTCATTGCGCACCGACCAGACCCGTCGGCCGCGCAACCGCAGCCGGGCAGCCTCCAGCGACCAGGCGGAACGCAGACTACCGACGACGGTCCGCGGCCAGAACCGCCAGAAGCTCTCCCCCAACCGGGCACTCGCCGGGTCCGCCGCCGTCGCTACCCGCACGTGATGGCCCCGGTTGTGCTCTACGGAGAAGTGACCGTACGCGGTCGGCGCCAGCATCAACCTCGCCAACCACCGCTCGAAAATCCCTCGCTTGTGGCCGAGCTCGTGCGCGGTGGTGATGCCCACCCCGGTCACGGTGCCGACCGACACCACCACTCCGATCCGGGCGGACCACGACAGGTCGCCGTTCGCCCAGGCCGAGGCGCCCAGCACCAGGCCGACGCCCGCCAGCGGCAGGTAGAGATACGTACACCGGCGGTAGTAACGGTCGGCCTCCAGCGCGGCCCGGATCTCCTCCGGTGGATTGACCGGATCCGGCGGTGTGGTCATGTCGAGCAGCGGAACCAGGACGAAGACGAAGAGCGGGGTGATCCACCAGTGCAGCCCGACACCCGTTCGATGCCACAGTCCGTATCCCACGATGGCCAGCAACGGGACGATGATCGCGGTGAGCCACATGTACCGCTTGCCGTCCCGCCAGGCGAGGCCGCCAGGCGCGGTGAGGACAGGTGCCGCCATCGGTACCTCCGATTTGCCGGCTGGACCGCCGACCGCGCCGACCGCCACCACGGGGCGAAAACCCCTGACGGCGCACCACAACTGGACAGTGAGCCTGCCACGTGTCATATACGCTGACAACAGAACGCCGGTCACATCGAGGAGCAAGACCCGTGCAAACAGGTGGCGTGACACCGTCGCCCGCGGGCCGGCGGTCCCGTTCGATGACCGACTCGCCCCCCTGGATCGGCGGGGTGATGGTCGGCACCCTGCTGCTGTCCGCCGTTGTTCTGATCACGTACACGCTGCTTCCCCTGCCCGGCCAGGAACGGCTGGGTGCGGGCAACTACGTCCTCGCCGCCGTGCTGTTCGCCGCCAACATCCTGCTGCCCCGGCTACTGCGACGGCACCGGCGCCGCCGGACCCACCGGCCGTGATCCATCCGCGCGCCGGTCCCCGCCCCAGGCCGGCCGCGTGGCCTGTCCCACGCCCGGCGCATCCCGGCGCCTTCCGGGAACCCCGGCTGCCACGATGGCCGAATGTCCGCACTGATCGTGCTCCTCGTCGGCCTGGTGGCGGGCATCGGGGTCCGGCACCGCGGACGACTGCCCGCGGACACCGCCCATGTGATCAACATCTGGCTGCTGGACGTGGCCCTGCCCGCTCTGACGCTGCGCGCCATGCACGGCATCGTCTTCCCGCCGAACCTCGCGCTCGTCATCGCCGCGCCCTATCTGCTCTTCATCCTGACGACGGCCGGCTACGTGCTGGCCGGACGAGCGTTGCGGATGCCGCGGGAGGTCGTCGTCGCCCTGATCGCCACAACCGCAGTGGCGAACACGAGCTTCGTCGGCATCCCGATGGTGACCGCCTTCTTCGGCGCGTCGTCGGTCCCGGTCGCCGTGCTCGTGGATCAGCTCGGTTCCTTCCTGCTGCTGAACACGGTGGTCCTCGGGACGGTCACGATCAGTGCCGGCGCATCGCTTTCCCGCGCCGAGCTCGCCCGTCGGGTCCTCACCGCTCCGGCGCTGATCGCCCTGGTAGCCGCGCTCGTCCTGCGGCCGGTGACGTTCCCGGACTGGCTGAACGCCGCGCTGGGGTCGCTTGGTGGCACCCTCACCCCACTCGCCCTGTTCTCCATCGGTCTGCAACTCCAGGTGCGTGCGGTCCGGGTGTGGTGGCGAGAGCTAGCCCTCGGCCTCGGCATCAAGCTGGTCGCCGCGCCCGCGCTCGTGGTGGGGATCTACGCACTGACGGGGACCGTCGGAGATCATGACGTGCGGGTGGCCCTCTTCGAGGTGGCGATGCCCCCGATGGTCGCCGGCGCACTCATCGCCGCCCGTCACGAACTCGCGACACCGTTGCCAAGCCTGCTGGTGGGAGTCGGGGTTCCGCTGTCGTTCGTGAGCCTGGTGGTCTGGGCGCTGCTCCTCGGGGCCTGAGGAGGTGGGGGCCTGAGTCGTGCTCGTCCTCCAGCGGAGTCACCGCTGCGGCGGGCGCCCGGCGTGCTGATCACAGCCTACGTGGGCGGGTTGACCATGCGTGCGGCGCACCGGGCGGCACCTCCCACGCGGGCGCGCCGTCGGCGCGCGGGGCGAGATGTGTGTCCGCGATGGCGGAGAAATCGCCGAAGAACTTGATTTCCAGCCGCTCGCGGCGGACACCTCCCTCACCGTCCGGCGCGAGACGCAAAAAGTACAGCACGCTCGTACCTCCGGAAGCCGGCCGGTCATGCGGATTGTAGCCGCCACCGTCCCAGTGGAACTCGGCCCGGGTCCGCAACACCCAGCGCAGTCCCTCGATGATGACCAGATTTGGGTCCGGGAGCCGCATCGCGAAGTGCCGCTCGAGCTCGAACACACGTTCCTGCTCGATGAGCCCGGCCGGTAGCCCAGGTGTCCGCCGGAGCATGAAGATCTCCAACGTGCGGTCCGCGCCCGCACTGGACCGCAGCGCGGCGTGGGTGAGACGCACGTCGAGCAGCTCCGCGCGCACCGCGTAGCGCTCGGCCAGCCGGGCCTTCACGATGACGCTGGGCACCAGCGTGCTCGGCCGCACGCCGAGAGCGGGCAACGCCGCGAGCGCGGCCTCGAAGTCGTCCACGGCGATCAGCAGCGCCGCGTGGTCCAGGACACAGTACCGTGCCACCAGATCGACGAGGGCTGCCACCTCGTCGAGGCCGTCGAACAGGCCGGCGAGGAGACCCTCGGTGTGCAACGCGCGCAGCGGCGCGCACACGGCCTCAATCCGGCGCACGTCGATGGCTTCCAGACCGCTGCCAGGCCGTCCGAGGTCAGTGTGCCCCGGTGAGGCCGTGAATCCCTGCGCTTCGATCATCCCGTGTCACCTTCCGCCGCGCGGATGTGCCTGACGACCGGACACACCACGCCGGTTCGGTCCAGTCCGGCCCCGGAGCGTTCCTGACAGCCTAGCGGGGTTGCGATAACAGCCCGTCACCACCCACCGGCGAATCGCTCCTTACCGGTAAAATTGTCGCATCGCCTGTGTGACGAGGCTCGCTGGCATCCCCGGGCCGCGACAGGCCCGTGGAATAAGCCGGTGGAATGAGGAGGCGCGCGCCACGCTTCTTCCTGACGACGGACGCGACCCGTGGCGTGAGGAGGACCTCAACCCGTGCTTGATCCCGATGCACTTTACGATCTCGTCGAGGACCTGGCCGGCGGTTCGATCGATCTCGGCCGTCCCGTCATGCTGGAGGCGATGACCGGGGTGGTCGACGCTGGCGGCGCGGTCAGCCTGGCCGGCGAGCACCTGATGACCGCGCTCGACCATCGGCTGCTCGCCACCTTCGACATCGACCAGTTGCTCGACTACCGGTCCCGCCGGCCGACCATGGTCTTCTCCGAGGATCACTGGGAGAGTTACGAAGATCCCGTCCTCGCGCTGTACCTGTTGCGGGACGAGGCGGGCACTCCGTTCCTGCTGTTGGCCGGGCCCGAGCCAGACCTGCAGTGGAAGCGGTTCACGGTGGCGCTGCGAGGCCTCGTGGCCCGGCTCGGCATCCGTCTGACGGTCGGGCTGAACGCGATTCCGATGGCGGTGCCGCACACCCGCCCGTCGGTGGTGAGCGCGCACGCGACCCGTAAGGACCTCATCGTGGGGCATGAGCCCTGGCTGCGCCGGCTACAGGTCCCTGGCAGCGCCGGCCACCTGCTGGAATTCGAGCTCGGGCGGGAAGGCCGGGATGCGATGGGTTTCGCCGTCCACGTCCCGCACTACCTGGCGCAGACGACCTATCCGGCGGCCACCGAGGTCCTGCTGACCTCGGTGTCGAAGGCGACCGGGCTCCTGCTCCCGCTGGACGGGCTGCGCTCCGCCGCGGTTGCCATCCAGGACGAGGTCGACAGCCAGATCGCCAAGGGCGGCGAGGCCGCCGCGCTGGTCAGCGCCCTGGAAGAGCAGTACGACGCCTACCAGCGCGGACGGCGCGGGCCGGGCCTGCCGACCACGGACGACGTCCAGCCGCTGCCGACCGCCGACGAACTCGGCGAGGCTTTGGAGCGTTTCCTCGCCGAGCAGACCGAACCGGACGGTCCCACCCCGAATCCCTGACCCGGGTCAGGGATTCGGATCCCACCAGCCTGACCGGCCCGCTCCCCGTCGGGGTCACCTGCCGCAGCCCGCCCTCCGCGGGCCGCTGTGGAGCGGACCGGTCCCATGCGCGTGGGTTGCGCACGGGTCGAGCCGTCGACCGACCGGGCGTAAAGGTGGCGGCGCCGGAAGCCCACACCACTGATGATCAATCTTTCTATACCATGATCCGTACACAGCCCGAGCTCGGTTGCATTTAAATTGTGAAAGTAGCTTCTGGTCACCTGTGTCAGACCGGGCCAACCGATTGGCTGTACTATTTCGATCCGCTGCTCGGAGAGCCATCCCAGGACGCCTGAAAATCGTCTCACTTGATGATCTAGTGACGGAGAGAATCGGACGATGAATCTGCCCGAGACGTCCGCATGACCGCATCCCCCGCCGGGGCGGTGCCCACCGCAGCCGGTTCGACGCCACTCGAGACCGCGGACAGCACGGGCCCAGCAGCCGGCACCGACCCGGCCGCCAGCGCGACGCCTGCCGGTCCGGCGGCACCGGCAGACCCGGCAGACCCGGCATCACCGCGCGGTCCGGCACCGACGGCCGATCCTGCGGAGACAGCCGATTCCGGGAATCCCGTACCCGCCGTGGCCTCGACGGCCGGCGCATCGGCGACCGGACCCGGTCGGACCGGACCCACCCTGCACGAGCGGTGCCGCCACCTGCGTAAACCGATGCGCACCACCCTGTTGGCAATGCATGTGCTGGTGGGTGTCGGCTGGAATGGCGTGGCGTTCGCACAGCTTGTCCTGGCTTCGACCGCGGCGGCCGATGCCGGTCTTCGGCACTCCGCATATGAGCTCATGCACGTCGTCGACCGGGTCCTCGATATCCCGCTCGCTCTGCTCACCCTGGTCACCGGGGTGGTGATCTCGGTAAAAACGAGATGGGGACTGCTGCGGCACTGGTGGGTGGCGACGAAACTCGTCATCACCGTCGTTGCCGTGATACTCGGCGGCTCCGTGATGCGCCCGTTGATCGTGCGGGCCGGACAGGCGACGGACGGGGGGGAGGTCGCCTACACGGCTCCGACCGTCGCGATCGTCCTCGGTGCCAGTGTGATGAACGTCCTGTTCATCACGGCGACGGTGCTGTCAATCGCGAAGCCTTGGGGAAAGACTCCCCGGGGCCGGCGAGCGATGCCCCGAGCCGGTGCGGCTCCCATACCCACGCAGCCGGGCCCGCCGGCACCATCCGCGGCACTGGCCACCGCCTCGGCCGCCACGGCACCCACGGCCGCCACGGGGAGCGGGGATCCGGTTCTCCCGGCCACCGTGGCGGTTCCCCTCGGCCCCTGAGGGTCAGACGCTGCCGAGCACGCGGGTGATCCGCACCTCTACGACGACACGCCGGGGATTGGCCCGCGGCGTGCGGTAACGCTGCGCATAGCGGAACTCGGCGTCGGCCACACTCACCGGATCATCCCGGAGCACGGCCAGTCCCTCCAGCGTCGACCAGCGTCGACCGTCGATCTGGCAGAGCCCGACGGGGGTGCCCTGGGCCGGCCCCGCCGCGATCAGGCGGGCCTTGCGGGATCGGGCCGATGTGATCACCCGGGCGATGCCCGCCGCCGGATCGAGCGTCGCGCCGACGGCGACCACGTGCGGGCTGCCCTCCGGCCGGACGGTGGTCAGGCTGCACAGGTGCCGCTCCCGCCAGAAGTCGAGAAAGGCCTCGCCACGCCCGGCCAGGTCGAGCGGATACGCGGGGTCGAGCCGGTTCTGGTGGTCGAGCCCTAGCCGGCGATGCGTGAGCACCGGGAACTCGGCACGAACGGCGGCCGGTCGGGCCGGGTCCAGCTCCGCGCGCACCGTGGTGGGCCGCGGGCCGGCCTCGGCAAGCACCTCTCCCCACGGATCGACGACGACGCTCGCCCCGGCCATCTCCCGGCCCGCCTGGCGGCCCGCGGCGTTGCAGGCGACGAGGTACACCTGGTTCTCGATGGCCCGGGCGCGGGTGAGCATGCGCCAGTGGTCCAGCCTGGCCAACGGCCAGGCCGACACCACCACCACGATCTCGGCACCGCCCTCGGCCAGCAGCCGGAACAGCTCGGGAAACCGGAGGTCGTAACAGGTCGCCAGCCCGACGACGCCGAGTTCGGTGGGGACGGTTCCGACCGTGGCACCCGGCGTCAGCAACCGAGCCTCCGCGGAGCCGTAGCCGAACAGGTGCACCTTGCGGTACGCATGCCGGATCATCCCGTCCGGACCGATCAACACGGTCGTGTTGAAAAGCCGTCCGTCGGCGGACCGTTCCACGATGCTGCCGGCCACCAGGTGGCATCCGCGTTCCCGGGCGGCCTCCCGCAGGGCGGTAACCGTCGGCCCGGTCAACGCCTCCGCCTCCGCCTCGTACCGATCGAAGTGAAAATAGCCGGTGACCCATAGTTCGGGGAGGACGACCAGGTCCGCCTGGGTCCGCCGGATCTCCCCCAGCACCCTGCGCACCCGGTCCGCCGCGTTCTCCTCGTCGGGACAGCCGAGCTGCAGGGCGGCGGCACGGACCGGGGCTGCCATACGGGGCTCCTCGCCTTGTCGACCATGCGGTTCCGCGAACACGAGGGTCTTCCCGGCGGCGACCCGGTCGACCGCGGGATTCAGGACAAGCCCAGCATCGCCTTCCACTGCTGGGCGCTCGTCGGCCGGAAGACGTGGTTCATCCGCCTGACCACCGCGAGATCCTCCGACGCCTGCGGAGAGTACTGGTGGCCGGGGAAGACGGTGGTGGTGTCCGGCAACGCGGCCAACCGACGCAGGCTGTCGTACATCAGTCCCGCGTCGCCACCGGGCAGGTCCATCCGGCCGCAGCCCTCGAGGAACAGGGTGTCCCCGGCAACGAGCCGGTCGTCGACGAGGAAACACTGGCTGCCGGGGGTGTGGCCGGGGGTGTGCAGCAGCCGCACGGGGATCTCCCCGACCATCACCACGTCGTCGTCGTCATGCTCGACCAGATCGGACGCGGAGACCTCGGTCGCCCGCCGTACCCACTCCGCCTCGGCCCGGTTGACGTGGATCGGGACGTTCTGCCGGCCGAGCAACTGGCGGACACCCTCGATCTCCATGCCGAACGCGTTTCCGCCGATGTGATCAGCGTGGTAGTGGGTGACGAGCGCGCCGGTGAGCCGCATACCGTCGGCGGCCAGCAGGTTGAGCAGGTCGTCGACCTTGTAGGCGGGATCGACGATCAGGGCCTCGCCGGTCTCGCAGTCGCCCACGAGGTAGACGAAGTTGACCATCTGGGTACCGACCGGATCGCCGACGGCGAAGTCACGGCCGGACAACAGCTGACGGAAGTACAGGCGATCGGTCACCCCGCCAGCCTACGAAGGTCCGGCCCGCGGCGGGGCGGGTTGCTCACCAGGGCTACCTGCGGCGGCCTGACGGCAGACCCCGCGCGCCGGTTGATCGGCCGGCCGTCTGCCGTCAGGCGACCGGGCTGAGGCCGCCGTCGAGGTTGATCGCCGCACCCGTGATGTAGGCGGCCCGCGCGGAGAGCAGGAACGCGACCAGATCGGCGAACTCCTGGGCCCGGCCCACCCGACCGAGCGGGATTCCGGAGGTCCGCCCCATCCGTTCGTACAGCTCGTCGCCCGTGATGTTCTCCCGGGCCGCCGCCCGATCCCACTGCCCGCTCTCCACCAGGCCGATCAGCACCGCGTTGACCCGGATCCGGTCCGGGCCGAGCTCCTTGGACAGGGCCTTGGTGAGCGCGAGGCCCGCGGCCCGGGTGACGGAGGTCGGGGTGGAGCCGGCGCCAGGGGCTCTGGCCGCCACGGACAGTGAGTTCACGATGCCGCCACCGCCCGCGCGCCGCAGGTACGGCAACACCAGCCGGGAGGCCCGGATCGCCGCGTGCAGCTTCAGCTCCAGATCGGCGTTCCAGACCTCGTCGGCCTGCTTCTCGAACGTACCGGCCGCGCTGGCGCCGGCGTTGTTCACCAGGGCGTCCACGGCGTTCCACCGGTCGACGGCGGTGGCGACGAAACGTTCAAGGTCGGTGGTGCTGGTCACATCGGCGGGTACGGCGAGAACCTCGCCACCGCCAGCCTGCGCCTGCTCGGCAACCTTCCGCAGCCGCGTCTCGTCGCGCCCGCAGAAGGCCACCCGCGCCCCCTCGGCGGCCAGCGTCCGCACCAGGGCGGCTCCCAGCCCGTTCGAGCCGCCGGTCACCAGCACTACCTTGCCCGCCAACTGAAGATCCATCCCGCTCCTGTCGCCCCGCTCCGGTCGCAGTTTTTCGATGAGGCATGCCGCCCGGCCCTGACGACCTGGGCAGATACCGGGTGATCGGCCCGCCATTACCATCGATCGACATGATGAACATACCGATGGCGGAAGATGCGATCAGTGCCCATCCGGTCTAACGTCGGGACCGGCGAGAGGGGGCGAGACGATGGCCAGATGTGACACCTGCGGTAACGACTACTGGATGTCGTTCGAGGTGCAGGTCGTGAGTGGCGAGAAATACACCTTTGACTGCTTTGAATGCGCTGTGGCAAAACTCGCCCCTCGCTGCGAACATTGCGACTGTCGCATTATCGGGCACGGCGTCGAGGTATCCGGGCGGTTCTTCTGCTGCGCCCACTGTGCCCGGGTTTCGGACGGCCGCCTCGGCGCCGAGCTCCGCGACACCGTCGGCACGCATCCGGGCTGATCCGGGGCGGGGGCTCTCCTCACGATCCCGGGGTCCGAAGCGGACGGGGAGATCCGGCGCCTGCTGTCAATGGCCCACGACCGGCTGGAGATGGAGGTGTGCTGGCTGTCTCGATTCACCTCGGGCAACCTCCTCGTCGAGGCCGCAACCGGGGACGGGACTTCCTTCGGCCTGCGGGTCGGCGTGAACGTGCCAGTCGTGTCGTCAGTCGACACGGTCGGTCGCCGCCTCGTCCACCTTCCCGTAGCCGTTCTTTTCCACTCCCTCGTAGCCATCCGGGATCCCGTTCCGGTCTAGGTCGGCGGTCTCGGTCCGCTCCAGCTGAGCGTAAGCCTGGTTACGCAGGCGCAGCAGCACGGCCGCCAACAGAGCGGCGATCAGGGAGCCGGCCAGCACGGCGATCCTGACGTGATCGCTACGGGGGGAATCGCTCCCGAACGCCAGCTCCCCGATGAGCAGGGAGACGGTGAACCCGATGCCGCTCAGGATCGCCAGGCCCACCACATCGAGCCAGGCCAGCCCAGCGTCCAGGCTCGCCCCCGTGAAGCGCGCCACCAGCCAGGTCGCGGCGAGGATCCCGACCGTCTTGCCGACGACCAGGCCGAGGATCACGCCCACGGCCGCCCGGTCACTCAACGCCTCGGCTAGACCGTCGAGACCGCCCACCGTCACCCCGGCAGAGCCGAAGGCGAACATCGGCACGGCGATACCGGCCGAAATCGGACGCCAGCGGTGTTCGAAGTGCTCGGCTAGGCCTCGGTCCATCTCGGGAGCACGGGCCCGCTCGCTGCGCAGCACCGGCACCGCAAAGCCCAACAGCACCCCGGCGACGGTGGGGTGCACGCCGGAGGCGTGCACCAGCGCCCAGGTCGCCAGCGCCGGCGGCAGCAGCAGCCACCACGACCGCACCCGCCGCTGCACCAGCACGGTGAACGCCGCCAACGGCACGAGCGCGCCGACCAGGGGCGCGACCGACAGCCGTTCGGTGTAGGCGACGGCGATAATGACGATGGCCACCAGATCGTCGACCACCGCGAGCGTGAGCAGGAAGGTCCGCAACGCGATCGGTAGGTGTCGGCCGATGACCGCCAGTACCGACAGCGCGAAGGCGATGTCGGTCGCCGTCGGGATGGCCCAGCCCCGCAGCGCGCCGCTGCCCAGGTTCACCAACGTGTACAGGACGGCCGGGACGACGACACCGCCGAAGGCGGCGAGCACCGGGACCGCGGCGCGGCGCGGATCACGCAGGTCACCGGCGACGAACTCCCGTTTGAGTTCCAGCCCGGCGACGAAAAAGAAGATCGCCAACAGTCCGTCGGCGGTCCACTCCGCCAGCGTCAGATCAAGGTGGAGGGCGGCGGGACCAACCCGGACGGCCAGCAGCGATCGGTAGGCGTCGGACCAGGGCGAGTTGGCGAGTGCGAGCGCGAGCACGGCGGCGGCGAGCAGGAGCGCCCCGCCGATCGTCTCACCGCGCAGGATGGCGGCGACCCGCTGAGTCTCCGCCCGCGAACCACGGCCGAAAAGCCGGAAACCACGGCGAAACCGGGAGTCCCGGTGAAACCAGAAACTGCGGTGAAACCATGGACTGCGAGGTGGCGGCGGGCCCAAGGCGGTCTCCCAGCATCAGGGGTCGAATCGGACATCGCCGACCAGACTTCCCGGCACACCATGCACATCCGCGTGGATACCAGCTTAACCTGGACCCGCCGGCCGGGCCTACATTCGGTCAGGCGCGGCAATGCCGAGCAGGTCGAGCCCTTGGCGCAGGGTGCGGGCGGTGAGCCGGCACAGGGCGATGCGGTTGGCGCGCAGGGAGCCCGGAGCGGACAGCACCGGGCAGGCCTCGTAGAAGTCAGTGTAGGCCTTGGCGAGATCGTAGAGATAGCCGCAGAGCCGGTGGGGTTCGAGGGCGCGGCTGACGTCGACGAGCGTGTCACCGAAGGCGTCGAGGGTGAGGACGAGCGCCCGTTCGGCGGGATGCGGCGTCAGGGTGGGGTCCACCTCGACCAGGGTATCCGAAGCGCCCGGGACATCCGGGACGTCCGGGACGTCCCGAGTGTCCGGGGTGTCGCCGGCCTTGCGGAGGATCGACTGGATCCGGGTGTGGGCGTACTGCAGGTACACGCCGGTGTTCCCGGTGAACGACACCATCCGTTCGACGTCGAAGGTGTAGTCCTTGGTCCGGGAGGTGGACAGGTCGGCGTATTTAACGGCGCCGATACCGGCCTGCTCGGCGATCAGGTCGAGCTCGGCCGGGTCGAGGCCGGGGGCCTTCTCGGCGACGATGGTGCGGGCCCGTTCCACGGCGGTGTCGAGCAGGTCCATGAGCTTGACGGTCTCGCCGGAGCGGGTCTTGAACGGCCTGCCGTCGGGGCCGAGGACGGTGCCGTAGGAGACGTGGGTAGCCTCGACGTCGTCGGACAGCCAGCCGGCGCGGCGGGCGGCCTCGAAAACGAGCCGGAAGTGCAGGGCCTGGCGGGCGTCGACGACGTAGAGCAGCCGGTCGGCCTTGAGATCGCGGATGCGGTAGCGGATCGTCGCGAGGTCCGTGATGTCGTAGCCGTAGCCGCCGTCGTTCTTGCGGACCATGAGCGGCACGGGCTCCCCGTCCGGTCCGGTCACCTCGGCGGAGAACACGCACAGGGCCCCGTCGCTGCCGGCCGCGATACCCGCGCGCACGAGTTCATCGACGACATCGGGAAGCCAGGGGTTGTAGAAGGACTCGCCCACCGAGTCCTCACTGGTGAGCAGCACGCCGAGGCGGCGATAGATCTCCCCGAAGGCGAACTCGGACTCGGCGACGATGTCCCGCCACTGGCTGACGGTCGCCGCGTCGCCGGCCTGCAACGCGACGACCCGGCGCCGGGCCCGGTCGGCGAAGGCGGGGTTGGCGTCGAAGGTGCTCCGGGCGGCCCGGTAGAGGGTATCGAGTGCCGAGACCGTGGAGGCGCCGGCGGCGAGGTCGTCGTGGTGCCAGGACGCCGCGGGATGCTCGTCGAGGTACTGGATGAGCATGCCGAACTGGGTGCCCCAGTCCCCGAGATGGTTCTGGCGGATGACATCCGCGCCGAGGAAGCCGAGCACCCGGGCCAGGCAGTCCCCGATGATCGTGGTGCGCAGGTGGCCGACGTGCATCTCCTTGGCGATGTTCGGCCCGGAGTAGTCGATGATCGTACGACGGCCCCGCTCGGCCGCGCCGACGCCGAGCCGCCCGGCGGCAAGGCGGGCGGTGACCTGCCGCCACAGCGCGTCATCGGCGAGGGTGATGTTCAGGAAGCCAGGCCCGGAGACGGTGACGTCGGCCACCAGACCGGCGCCGTCGGCGCGCACGGCATCGGCGCGCACGGCATCGGCGCGCACGGCATCAGCGACCGCAGCCGCCAGCTCCCCGGGGCGGCGGCGGGCCCGCCGGGCGAGCGCGAGCGCCGCGTTGGCCTGGAAGTCCGCGTGGTCGGAGCCGCGGACAACCGGGTCGGCGCCGGCGAGTTCCGGCAGCGCCCGGTCGATCGCACCGGCGACGGCGGCCTCGACCTGCCTGCTCAGCGACGGCACCTCATGGTTGCTCACGTTTATGTCCTCCTCCACCGATGTCTCATTGTTCCAGGCGTGGTGACGTTCCAGGCGTGGTGACCGGCGCCGGACGCGCAGCCACCGCAGCGCACGGCCACTGCGGCCGGCCGGGCTGCCTTGACCTCCGCTACAAACCGCACCAGCCCGCGGCGGCAGCTCTCCGGGAGTCCTTCCCCCACCCCGATCACGGGGCTACGGACAGGGTGCCACCGCGCCCGCACACGCTGTGCCATACGCCCACCTCCCGGCACCGGTCACACACGTCGGTACCGACAGCGCACACCCCGCCCTCGGGCAGCGCCAACCCCACCCGGCGCCTCCCGACCCGGCCAACGTTCATGGACATCGCGCTGGCGATGACGACCCACGAGTTCGGGTTCGACGAAGTCGAATGCGCCTTCAGGTTGAAGAAAACCAAGGAGGAAGGCATTATCAAACTCCTCGTTCGTTTCGCGTAGCCCGCAGCGTGACACGACGGCAAGTAACGCCAGCAAAACCGGGAGGGCCGAGCACTGCCTCACCGGCGTAGGACGGGGACGGCGTAGTCCCCACGGCACGTCCGGCCCTCCTCATACCGCCCGCACCCGCAGCACATACGGCGGGCCGCCTCGGAAACGGCCCCTTCAGGAGGATGATCCCGATGACCACCAGCACCGACAGCGCCACCGTCGCCACCCACTCACAGCCGTTACCGAACGAGACCGAGACATTACCCGCTCCGCCGCCTCTCAGCCCGCTGCGCGGCAACCCGGGCGTGATCGGTATCCCCACCTTCATCGCCGGGGCCGTCGGCCTCGGGCTGGTCGACACCGGGTGGCTTCCGCCCGCCGCGGGCGGCGCCGCCATACCCGTCATCATGACTGCCACCACCGTCGGTCTCCTGATCTCCGCGATCTGGGCGGCGGCGCTCGGGCAGAACGCCGCGGCCAGCCTGTTCGGGGTGTTCTTCGGGTTCTACGGCAGCTACGCCGCGTTCGTCCTCGGTCTCGGCCACAACTGGTACAACATCCCCGCCGATCAGGTCACCAGGAGCACCGAGCTGTGGCTGATCAGCTGGCTGGTCACCATCGTCCTGTTCACCGTGGCCACCCTGCGGTTGCCCAGCAGCTACACCCTGCTGCTCGGGCTCGTCGACGTCGCGCTGGTGTTGCTACTGCTCGGCACCATCTACGCCAACACCGCCCTCACGCACGCCGGCGGCTACGTCGTGTTCGCCTTCATCGCGGTCGCGGTCTACCTGTACCTCGATATCATGTCCACCGAGACCGGCGGGAAGGGCCTGCCGCTCGGCAAGCCGATCATCTCCGGATAGCATGCCGCGCTACGATTGCCATAGATGGCCGAGCTGGCGCGTATTGATGAAAATTTCTTACATCTACCGTCAGATACCGATGATTCCATCCCCGAGCCAATAACCATAACGCTTTAACACCTTAACGCCAAAGAGAGCAAGGAATAAGAGACAAGGATCAATTTCGCCTAGACGGCCAGGTGGCGCTGGCCGCTGGTGGCGCCCGCGGCATCGACGCCGAGTCTGCTCGGCTTCTCGCAGCTGCGGGCGCCATCGTGTGGGAACCGACATGGCGGAGTCGTTCTTCCGCGAGAACCCAGGCAAGGTCAACACTACAAGTACATAAGCCGGGTCCTCGGCTCGGGACGTCACCACCCAGCGGGATGGAGGGGCGGACATCATCGCTACCCGCCTGACGCGCACCGATACTGATCTGATCATCGAGGTCTGGGATTCCAGCGCAGCCGCACCCATCCGGCAAGACCCGGCTCTCGACGCCGAGGGCGGACGCGGCCTGTTGCTGGTGTCGGCCCTGAGCACCCGATGGGCCTACTACCGACCTTCGACCGGCGGCAAGGTGGTCTGGTGCAGCCTGCCGCTGTTGGCGAGGACCAAGGTTGCAGTCGGGGACGCCGAGCCGTTGCCCTCTCGCCAGAGATCGACCGCACCCACCCTGATCGTCCACGGCACGAAGGACACCTTCATCTCTGTGGATGCCTCGCGGGCGGCTGTCGGCCGCTTCCGGGTGGAGCCCAGGCTAGTGGAGATCGAGCGGGCGCAGCACGGATTCGCGGTGCACGACGATCCCGCCTACGCCGATCCCCAGAGCCAGGAATGGCAGGCGTTCGTGATCAAAACGGTGGCCGAGTGGCCCACTGCCGCGTGGCTCACTAAAGACTGATCGCTTGGGAGCTACGCCCCCATCGCTGCCCGCAGCTCTCGCGGACCGCTCCGGCCCTGCCACGGCGTAAGGATCTCCACGACCCGTGGAGCACCGGCATCGTCGGCGGCAGCACACCCAGGGACGTCTAGGTAGGGCACCCCGTCGTGTGTGGCCCAAGGTGACCCGAAGTGCCCCTACCTACCGTGGCGCACCGGCCGCAGCGGGACTACGGCAACGATGATGCACAATTGATGCATCCGCGGGACGCGAAGGGATTGAGTTGATGGCTCGGAAGTAGCTGTTCACGTCGGTTGCGCGGCCGTCTTGTGGATCTTGCTAGGTGATCGTGTGGCGTTCGGGGGCTGGTGGGTGATGATCGGATAGCGTCCCGGGTGTGGAGTCAACGGGCCGTCCAACGTACGAGGAACTCGTGCGTCTGCTCGCGGACCGGGACGCCACGATCGCCGGGCAGGCACGGCTGATCGAGCGGCTGGTCGGGCAGGTCGAGCAGTTGTCCGACAGGGTCGCCGAGCTGGACCGTCGGCTCGGCCAGGACAGCTCGAACTCATCGCGGCCGTCGCCGTCGGACAGCCCGTACGCGAAGAAGAAAGCCAGGCCCCGGTCGTCGCGGGCCTCGACGGGCCGGCCGAAGGGCAAGCAGCCCGGCGCGGCGGGGACGACCCGCGCGATGGTCGATGACCCGGACGAGATCCACACGATCGACCCGTCGTTATGCGGGGACTGCGGATTCCCGCTGGCCGGGGCGCCGCGGGCCACGACGCGGCGCCACCAGATCGTCGAACCGCCGCCGCCTGTGCCGCGCCCGTATGTCGTCGAGTACCGGGTCGTGACGCGGCGCTGCCCGTGCTGCGCGGCGCCGACCGAGGGGGCGGCGCCGGTCGGGCTGGCGGGTCGGCTGGTCTTCGGCCCGCGGATGCTCGCGCGGGCGGCGTGGTTGCTGTGCGGCCACTATCTCCCGGTCCGCCGGGCCGCGGCGATCCTGTCGGTGATGGTCGGTGCGACGGTCTCGGCGGGCTGGACCGGCGGCGTGCGCGCCCGCGCCGCCCGTCTGCTGGAGGACGCCTTCCTCCCGCACGTGCGCGCGCTGATCGCCGCCGCGCCGGTCGCGCACGCCGACGAGACGACCGCCCGCGCCGACGGCGCGCTGCGCTACGTCCACGTCGCCGCCACCGACTACCTGACCGTGCCGCACACCGGTGACCGGACCGCCGAGGCGATCGACGCCGGCGGGATCTGGCCGACGTTCACCGGCGTGCTGGTCCGGGACGGCTACGCCGGCTACACCCACCTGACCCAGGCGCTGCACGCGTGGTGCGGTGCTCACACGTTGCGTGACCTGCGGTCCATCCACGACGGCGACCCCGACGGGCAGCTGTGGGCCGAGGCGATGGCGACGACGCTGCTCGACGCCCACCACGCCGCGTGCGACGCCCGCGCCGCCGGGCACAGCGCGCTCGCGCCCGAGGCCGTCGCCCTCATCCGCAACCACTACCGCGGCGCGCTCGCCCGCGGTGAGGCCGACAACCACGGCGACCTGTCCTCCCTCGCCCACGACGCCCGCACGCTGATCCGCCGGATGCGCCGCGAGCAGGACATGATCCTCCGGTTCGTCGTCGACCTGACCGTGCCGTTTTCCAACAATCAGGCGGAGCGCGACGTCAGGCCGGTCAAGGTTCAGCAACGAACCTCCGGCGGGTGCTGGCGGACCCTGGCCGGCCTCGTCGACTTCGCCGTCGTGCAGTCCTACCTGTCGACCGCCACCAAGTGGGGACTGAACACCCTCGACGTCCTCGAACGCCTCTTCACAACTGGTCCCTGGCTACCGCCCGCCGCCGAACCCGGCTGACGCGGCCAGCCTGCCATACCGCCACCACGAACCCCGTGCGCGTCGCGCACGGGGCTCTCCACCCTGCCCTGACGCAGATAAGCGTCAAACGCACCTCCTACCACCCGAGCTGAACAGCTACGCAATTCCAGGATCTTCGCCGCTTCCATGGCCTTCGCCCTGATCCAGAAGGGCTCGGCACTCCCTTGTCCCGTTCAAAGAACGGGCTGAGTAACGACGCCGCAGGCTTCGCGTGATGCTACGGACCGCACTGTCGCTCCCCCTCGCAGGGCCTTTGACGCTGGGCTTCGACCCCGCCCGTTTCCAGACGAAGCCGCCAGCCTGCTACCGGGCCTCCTGGCAGCTACCCGGACCGGACTTCCACCGGCAAGCGACGACGAGCTTACGACAGGTAGATCAGCCGTCTACACGGCGTCACCTCCAGTCTGCTGGGCGCACTGGAATACCTCAGTGTGGAGCGGCCGGATAGGAAGCAGAAGCTCATCGGGGCGCGGGGAGCCGGCGCAGTCACGGACTTTCTGACCTATGCCACAGCCTCGGCCGAGGAACAATGGAAAGGCATCGAGGACCGGATACCGGCCGCCCTCGCCGCTGTCGATGGTGGCAACACGCCTCAGTCTGACGAGCACCAAGCTACCATTATCGGTATCATGGCGCTCTCGACTTTCGCAGTTTTCCATGATCGAAAGTCGTGGTCGGTAATCGGTAACCTGTCTACCCGATAGGCCCTGGGTCGCTGTTTGTGACGTGTCCGCCGGTGGGATCGACCGGCGCGGCGAGGGAGTGAAAACCCAGCTCGGAGGGCTGGTGAGGGGAGCATCGGCGCTTCCTTGACCAACTCGAAAGAGTGGACGCCGATGCTCCCGGATGTCACGATACCGGTTTCTCTCGCACTGTTGCTGGACGGTTTCCGGCCGTGTTTCACCGCGCCGACGTTCCGGGTGTTCCGAGCCCTGGTCGTCGGGATGCTCGCCGCGACCGGGCGGCGGACCGTGTGCGGGATGCTCGTCGGTGCCGGCCTGTCGACGGTGTGGCCCCACGACCGGGCGCACCGGTTCTTCGCCGCCGCCCGCTGGTCGCCCGACCAGGTCGGCCTGGTCCTGGCCCGGATCGTCGTCGAGAAGCTCGCCCTGACCGGGCCGCTGACCGTCGCCCTCGACGACACCCTGTTCCACCGGACCGGCAGGAAGGTGTGGTCCGCGGGCTGGTTCCACGACGGCTCCGCGAAAGGCCCCCACCAGGTCGGATTCGGCAACAACTGGGGGTGTCGTCGGCCTCGTCGTGCCCGCCCCGCTGCTGGGCCGGCCTGTCTGCCTGCCCGTGCTCGCCCGCCTCGTCCGCAAGGACACCACCTCGGCCTCCCGGCTGTGGCTCGCCGCCCGCGCCGTCGAACAGCTCGCCGCCGCCTTCCCCGGCCGGACGATCCACGTCGTCGCGGACGCCGCCTACGCCGGCGACGAACTGAAAACCCTGCCCACGACCGTGACCTGGACGACCAGGCTCCGCAAGGACGCGGCCCTGTTCACCCCCGCCCCGCCCAGGACCGGGAAACGCGGCCGCCCCCGACTGAAAGGCGACCGGCTCGGCAGCCTCGTCCAACTCGCCGCCACCGCCCCGTTCACTCCCGTCACCGTGACCCGCTACGGCCGGACGAGTACCGTGCACACCGCCACGACCCGCTGCCTGTGGTACGGCGTCTTCGGCCCCCGGCCGGTCACCGTGACCCTCGTCCGCGACGGCGACCGGACCGGCACCTTCGATCTGGCACTCGTCACGACCGACACCCTCGCGAAACCCGCGGCGATCATCGAACGGTACGCCGCCCGCTGGTCGGTCGAGGTCGCGATCGAGGACGCCAAACAACTCGTCGGCGTCGGCCAGGCCCGCAACCGGCTCACCACCGCCGTGCAACGCGCCGTCCCGTTCGGCCTGACCTGCCAGACCCTCGCCTTCACCTGGTACCTCACCACCGGCCACCACCACGACGACGCCGCGGAGCACCGCGCCCGCGCGCCCTGGTACACCACCAAGACCCGGCCCTCGACCGCCGACCTGCTCGCCAAGCTCCGCCGCGTCCTCATCGCCACCAAATACCAGCCCGCTCACCCCGAACAGCCCACCCCAGCCGAAATCCACACCCTCCGACTGGCCTGGGAGATCACCGCCGCATAACTACGAAAGTCGAGATAGAAGGGCAAGGATGCTATGCGCTTCCTGACCGAGAGCCTGAGCGACCTGCCGACTGGCGCCAAGCTGGCCATCAGCTATCTGCGCGTCTCCACTTCTGCGCAAGCAGAAACGGACTTCAGCGACGAGGGATTTTCAATCCCGGCTCAGCGTGAGGCCAACGAGCGGACCGCCGATCGACTGAATGCGGTCATCGTGGCCGAATTCCTCGACCGCGGCGAATCAGCCAAGACCGCCGACCGCCCCGAGCTTCAAGCAATGCTGCGCTTCCTGCGCGAGCAAGGCGGAATCTCCTACGTGATCATACACAAGGTCGACCGGCTGGCTCGCTCCCGCGAGGACGATGTCACTATCAACCTCGCGATCCGGAAGGCCGGCGCCCAACTGGTGTCGTCCACCGAGAACATCGACGAGACACCGTCGGGCAAGCTCCTGCACGGAATCATGGCCACTATTGCCGAGTTCTACTCGCAGAACTTGGCGCAGGAAGCCAAGAAGGGTATGCGGCAGAAGGCCAAGGCCGGCGGCACACTCGGGTTGGCGCCCTTGGGCTACCGCAACGTCCGCGTGACGGTGGACGGCCGGGAGGTCCGAACCATTGCGGTCGACCAGGACCGCGCACCACACATCGTCTGGATGTTCGGGGCCTACGCCAGCGGCGAGTACACCATGGCCCAGCTGGCGACCGCCCTTGAGTACCGGGGTTTGCGTATTCCGGCCACGCCCAAGCGCCCCACCCGCCCGGTCAGCGTCCAGCACGTCGACAAGATGCTCGCCAACCGCTACTACCTCGGCGAGGTCAAGTTCGAGGGCGTCTGGTACCCGGGGCGACACCCGGCGCTCATCACGTCCGCCGTCTTTGATCAAGTGCAGGCCATCAGGAAGGCGCGCAACGCCGCCCGGGAAAAGCCGCAACACCACCCGCACTACCTCAAGGGCTCGGTGTACTGCGGTACCTGCCGAAGCCGGTTCGGGATCACCAACGCCACCAACCGGTGGGGCACGGTCTACCCGTACTTCTTCTGCATCGGCCGCGCCAAGCGGCGGCAGCCCTGCGACCAGCCCGCCGTCCTGATCGATGACCTTGAGACATCGGTCGCCGACTGGTGGCGGTGAATCCAGCTGTCCGAGACCAAAATCACAGCTATCCGCAACCAGGTCATGACCGAGCTGGAGCGACACCAAGCCGACAGCCACCGCGAGCTCGCGCAGCAGGAGAAGCGCATTGCCGATCTTGAACGCGAACAGCTCAAGCTGCTCCAGGCGCACTACGCCGACGCCATCCCCGTGGATCTGCTCAAGTCCGAACAGGAACGTATCCAGCGGGAACTGGCCGGCGCCCGAGCGATCATAGAACGCTGCTCGACCGAGGCCAGCACCGTGCTGACGGTCGTGGAGGAGGTTCTGTTGCTGTGCGCCAACGCGCATGAGCTGTACCTTGCCGCGCCGCCGGAGGTGCGGCGGGCGCTGAACCAGGCCGTATTCGCCCGCTTCTGGGTGGTACGCAACCACGTTCACGGCGCCGACCTGACTGAACCGTTCGCTCACCTACTGGCCCCGAACCAGCAGGACAAGACCATCGGTCAAGATTCCGAACCCGAGGATGCGGAGATCCTGCCCGACAGCAGGCCGCCCGATGAAGGCCGTTCAGGTGAGATCACTGATCACACCCGCTGGCACGCAATCGAGCGGCCATATGGACCGCTGCCCGGTGAGACAGCGAACCCCCACCAGCTCACTGGCGGGGGTTCGAACATGCCTACTCGGGTGGAGCTGAGGGGATTCGAACCCCTGACCCTCACACTGCCAGTGTGATGCGCTACCAGACTGCGCCACAGCCCCAACTGCCATTCATTTTATATCAGACCCGAGTAAACCCGGTCTTGTACCCCACCCGGACACCAAACCTGTCCTGATGGACTACTTCGGCAAGTGTACAGGCTCAGTGTCGGCTGCTGTCGGCGCCCCCTGGCTCGGCAGGAGCGTCTCAGTCAGTCCCGATCCGGCGGTCCCGACCTTACCAGCCGGCGGCCCCGCGTTGTGCTCGACCAGGCGGAACCCACCCTCGACGAGCCGCAGGACGGACCACCGGCAGTTGGCGAGCGGTCCGAAGTGCCACCAGAGCTCCGGCGGGAGGCCGAGCACATGACCGATCAGTGACCGGGCGGTACCGCCGTGCAGGACAAACACGACGAGACCGTCCCGTTCGGCCGGGAACCCCTCGGCCCGGATCTCGTCGAAGACCGTGCCGGCCCGCTCCGCCACCTGCCGGTAGGTTTCGCCACCGCCACGGGGCACGTCCTCCCCCCGCCGCCAGGCGCGATCCTCCGCGGGGAAGCGTTGGGCCGCCTCGGCAGCGGTCAACCCGGACCACGCGCCGAGATCGATCTCGCGCAGCCGCGCGTCGGAGCGGAAGGGCCCGCCGAGCGCCGCCGCGGTGTCCCGGCAACGTTGCAGGTCGGACGAGACGACAAGTTCCGGGCGCATCGCCTGGATGACCGGGGCCACCGCGGCGACCTGGGCGCGCCCGGTGGCGTCGAGGGGCGGATCCGCGTGCCCCTGGAAGCGGCCGACGTTGTTCCAGGTGGTCCTGCCGTGCCGCCAGAGCAGTAGCCTCACCGTGGGGTCGCCGTACCGGGCCCGGCCACACCCGAGCCCGAGCCGCCGCTCGCCGCGGTGGGCCCCGGGGAGACACCGGCCCCGACCGCCGCGTCGACGAACGGGATCACCGGGCAGTCCTTCCAGAGCCGTTCGAGGGCGTAGTAGACCCGTTCCTCGTCCCGCTGCACGTGCACCACCACGTCGACGAAGTCGAGCAGGACCCAGCGGCCCTCCCGCTCCCCCTCCCGCCGGACAGGCTTGGCTCCCAGCCGGCGCAGGTGCTCCTCGATCTCGTCGACGATGCCCTTGACCTGCCGCTCGTTGCCCGCGGAGGCGAGCACGAAGCAATCGGTGATGGCCAGCCGATCGCTCACGTCGAGGATGAGCAGGTCATGGCCGAGCTTGTCGGCGGCCGCCTGCGCGGCGGCGAGGGCGAGTTCGACGGCTCGCGGGGAAGCGGTCACGCTCGGGTTCTCCAGGGTGGTGACGGGCGGGAGGCATCCGTCCTCGGCTGCCTCGCGCACCGTCCGGGACCGGACGGCTGCATCCAGCGTGACACATCGACGCGCGGGCAGGGCACTCCTCCCGTCCACGACGGGCCGAAAAATCGGGATATCGCCTGGCCCGGTGGCCCGCCCGGACGGCTTGGCGGGTCAGGAAGCACCCTGGTAGAGACGCCGCTTGGCGATGTAGCGCACGACCCCGTCGGGGGTGAGATACCAGATCGGCGCCCGGCGGCCGACCCGTTCCCGGATGTCGGACGAGGAGATCGCCAGCGCCGGGACCTCTAGCAGGCTGACGGCGCCGGCCGGGAGGGCGGCGTCCAGCGCG
>NZ_CDXDOR010000065.1:27208-27815 GCF_978021225.1 Frankia sp. CeTa3Moorea
CTGATAACCGGGCCGGCTCACGCCGACGAAGTGGGCCAGTTCGAACAGCTCGCGGTGGTCACGCCAGGTGAAAATCTGCGCGAGCGCGTCCGCCCCCGTGATGAAGAACAGCTCGTCGTCCGGTCGCGCCGCACGCAGGTCTCGCAGGGTGTCGATGGTGTAGGTGGCGCCGCCCCGGTCGATCTCGATCCGGCTGACCGTGAACTGCGGATTCCCCGCCGTCGCGAGGAAGGTCATCAGATAGCGGTCCTCGGCGGCGGAGACTTTGCGATGAATCTTCTGCCAGGGTTGCCCGCTCGGCACGAAGACCACCTCGTCCAGATCGAACAGGGCGGCCACCTCACTGGCTGCGACGAGGTGCCCGTTGTGGACGGGGTCGAAGGTCCCACCCATGACACCGAGGCGCACGACCGGACACTAACCCCGCATCACCGCACGTGCCCGCTTGGCGCAGCCCGGCGGGAGATGTGCCACAAAGCCTCACACCCACCACGGCACCTCACCCGCCACGGCACCTCACACCCACTGGTCTCGCACCCACCGCCGTGACCGCCGCAGGCAGGCCCGTCCCGGAACGGCCCACCCGGCTAGGCTGACCACAGGCCGC
>NZ_CDXDOR010000066.1:0-24793 GCF_978021225.1 Frankia sp. CeTa3Moorea
GACCCAGCCCCGTTGCTAGCCCCGTTGCTGCTGCGGCGGGCGGACGGGCAGTGCCCGGCGGCGCCCGCCGACCGCCACCGGCTCGCCCGGCTCTACCAACGCCCCCCAGGCGCCCAGCCGCTCGTACAGCATCGCCGGCGTGGTGCTGTAGAGCCGGGACAAGGACTGCAGGTCGGAGCGACGCAGCCGCAGGACGTCGCGTGAACTGTCCGACCGCAGGACCTGCACGATGGCGATCCAGCGCCGCAGCGGTCCGGTGCGGGTCGGGGGCAGCTTGCGCAGCCGGCGCAGGTCGATGACCAGCGGCGGCAGATGGTCGGTCTCGCGGCGATCGGCGGCCGGCGGTACCAGCAGCGTCGCGGGAACGTCGTACAGCTCGGCGAGCTCGACCAGTCGATGCACGCGTAGGGTCCGAGAGCCTCGCTCGTAGGCGCCCAGGGTCCCGGCAGTCCACCGGCCATGCGTGCGCTCCTGGACGTCCAGCAGCGACAAGCCACGCCGGTTGCGCGCCGCGCGAAGCCGGCGGCCGAGCTCCAGGGCGTAGTCCGCCTCGGTCACGGTCTCCGTCCGGGTCAAGGTCGACAGGAGACGCCAACCGCCCCCTGTGACAGATTGTCAGGCCTCGGTCCGTCTGGCAGCCGGTTCGACCAAGAAGCCGCGAGGGAACGTGGCCCTGGCGTGGTCCCGCGGTCGCGGGGCGCAATCCGGGAATCGCGACAGTGTTTTTGTTTTTCCGGCCGCGCCAGCCCCGTCAGCCCGGTCGGCCGGTCAGTCCCGGTCGGCGTCGTCGGCGTCCTTGGCCCAGTCCCGGGCCCGGTCCACGGCGCGCAGCCATCGCCGGTAGGACCGGTCCCGTTCGGCCCGGGACAGCCTCGGCCGGTACCGCTCGGCGCTGCGCCGATGCCCGGCGAGCTCCTCGCGGTCGGCGAAGAACCCGGTCGCGAGCCCCGCGAGGTAGGCCGAACCGAGCGCGGTCGTCTCGATGTTGTCCGGGACGTCGAGCTCGACGCCGAGCAGGTCGGCCTGGAACTGCATGAGCCAGCGGTTGCGGGCGGCCCCGCCGTCGGCCCGCAGCTCGCGCACCGGGAAGCCCGCGGCACCCATCGCCTCGACGACGTCCCGGGTGCGGTAGGCGATGCCCTCGAGCACCGCGCGGACGACGTGCGCCCGGGTGGTCCCCCGGGTGATCCCGAGCAGTGCGCCGCGGGCGCGGGGATCCCAGTGAGGGGCGCCGAGGCCGGCGAGCGCCGGGACGAAGTAGACGCCGTCGTTGCCGGTCAGGGAGGCGGCCAGGTCGGCGGTCTCGGCGGCATCCCGGATGATCCCCAGGGAGTCCCGCAGCCAGTCGACGGCGGCACCGGTGGACAGGACCGCCCCCTCCAGCGCGTACCGCACCGGTTCGCCGTCGAGCTGGAACGCCGCGGTCCGCAGCAGCGTCGACTGCGGCGCCGGCAGGGCCGAGCCGGTGTTCACCAGTACGAAGGAACCGGTGCCGTAGGTGTTCTTGGCCTGGCCGGGTTCGAAGCAGCCCTGGGCGAACAGAGCGGCCTGCTGGTCGCCGATCACGGCCGCCACCGGGATCCGCACGCCGAGGAAGGCGTCCGGATCGGTCTCGGCGTAGACCCGCGAGCTCGGCGCGACAGCGGGCAGCACCTCGGCGGGAACGCCCAGCAGATCGAGCATCTCCGGGGACCAGCTCGCGGCGGCGAGGTCGAGCAGCAGGGTGCGGGAGGCGTTCGTGACGTCGGTGACGTGCGCGGCCCCGGCGGTCAGCTTCCAGACCAGCCAGGAATCGACGGTGCCGAAGGCGATCTCCCCCCGGCCGGCGCGCCGGCGCAGCCCGGGGTCGTCGTCCAGGATCCAGCCGATCTTGGTGCCGGAGAAGTAGGGGTCGAGCACCAGCCCGGTGCGTTCCCCCACCGCACCCGCGTGCCCCTCGGCGGTGAGGCGTTCGCAGACCGCGGCCGTCCGCCGGTCCTGCCACCCGATGGCCGGGTGGACCGGGGCGGAGGTCCGTCGGTCCCACAGCACGGTGGTCTCGCGCTGGTTGGTGATGCCGAGGGCGGCGAGCTCCCCGGCCCGGCGGCCGCAGCCGGCCAGCGCCGCGGCGACGGTGTCGACGACGCTGCGCCAGAGCTCGTCCGGATCCTGCTCGACCCAGCCCGGCCGGGGGAACCGGGGCCGGATCCCGGTGTAGCCGCGGCCGACGACCACCCCGTCCCGGTTGAGCAGGCAGACCGTGGTCCCGGTGGTCCCCTGGTCGACCGCCGCCACCAGGGATCCGCGTGCCGGCACGCTCATCTCGTTCCTCCCGCCCACGGGCCGCTGACGCATGGTAAGGGACGCATGGTAGGGGAGCGGTGCACGGTGAGGAGAAGGATGCGGGGAAGGAAGGATAGATAGAAAGGTATAGATAGGGGAGAGGTGAGGCGGGCCCGGCGTGCCGGGAACGGCGGCTCAGCCGAGGTTGGACAGGTCGACGACGTCGCCGGGCGGGGTGCCGGCTGCGGGCGTCCCGTAATCGTCGAAGGTGATCTCCTTGGTGGAGCGGCCGGCGACGACCACCTTCAACGGGTACCCGGGTCCGGTGTTGGCCGCCCAGAAGGCCGTTCCGTCGGGGCTCGCGGCCCGGACGGCCTGGGTGCCGGCCAGCTTCTCGGTTCGCACCGGGCCGGACAGCCCGACGACGTAGCTGGTCAGTGACGCGGCGAGCCGGTCGAGGGTGAAGTAGCTGTACTTCGCGGCGTCGGCGGGGGCCAGGCGGACCCAGCGGTCGGCGAGGAGGCTTCCGGCCGCGGCGTCACCGGTCCCCTCGTAGTAGGCGCGGCCGCGGTGGACGTAGGTGTCGTCTTTGATCTTGATGATCTGGGTCCGCTGATCGTACTCGTCGATGGTGCCACGGGTGACCGTGCCGGACATCACCAGGTCGTAACGGGCGGGGGCGTCCGAGTGCGGGTCGGCCTCGGTGCCGACGACGTGGACGCCGGTCGCGGCGCGCAACGCCTTCAGGGTGCGCGTGCCGACCTCGCCGGCCGGCAGCTTCTCCAGCCCGTTGCTCTTCTCCCCGTCGCCGCTACAGGCCGCCGAGGCCGCGAGCAGGAGAGTCAGCCCGAGGGAGAGCAGCGCCCGCCGGACTCCGCCGCGCCACAGTTGTGACCGCATCCGCCCGTCGCCTCCCGCCTGAGATCGTCTCCGGGTCGGTGGTGGCCGGGCGCGGCCGCGTGCCGCGGCCGCGTGCCGCGACCGCCGGCCCGCTGGTGTGCCCATCCGATGTGCCGACCCGGGGTGCGCGCCCGGGTGGGCGCGCAGGTACGGCAGTGGGCGCAAGTCTGGCATTCCGCCGCCCGTGGTCGCCGGTCGGGTACGGCCCGTGGGTATCCGTTGTGTGATCACGTCCGGCGAGTGTGATCTGCGTCATTGCTGTGACGAAGATTGCCCCGTTGGGCTGTCGTTCCGGCGACCCCGGTTCGACCGCGTCCGGGAAATAGGGCACACTGGTGTTGTGAAATACGACCACGACGGGGCGAGCGGGACGGCGGACGGCCGTACCCGCGACCGGGTCGTGCGTCTGCTCCTGGAGGGCGGCTCGGCCACGGCGGCTGAGCTGTCCCGTCAGCTCGGGGTCTCCCCGGCGGCTATCCGCAGGCATCTCGATGCCATGGTCGCGGATGGCATCATCACGCCCACGGAGAGCCGGTCCCGGGGGCCGCGTGGCCGGGGACGCCCGGCCCGGCGTTACGCGCTCACCGAGGCCGGCCATCATGCCGGTCCCAGCGCCTACTCCGATCTCGCGGCCGGTGCGCTGCGCTTCCTGGCCGAGGTGGGTGGCGCGAGCGCGGTCACTCAGTTTGCCGACACCCGCGCCGTCGACCTGGAGCGGCGGGTGCGCGAGGCGGTCGTGGCGGCGGAGCCGGCGGATCGTCCGGCGGTGCTCGCCGAGGCGATGACCGCCGCCGGGTACACCGCGAGCGTCTCCGCGCTGCCCACCGGTCTGCAGATCTGCCAGCACCACTGCCCGGTCCAGTTCGTCGCGGAGCGTTTCCCGGCGTTGTGCGACGCCGAGACCGCGGTGCTGGCCCGCGTGCTCGACACCCACGTGCAGCGCCTGGCGACGATCGCGCACGGCGACGGCGTCTGCACGACTCACATCCCCGCGGGTCAGATCCCCGCGAGCCACCCCGCCGTGAGCCACCCCGCCGCGGGCACGGCTTCGCGTGCTCGGTCCGATCGGACCGGGCCCGACCAGAACGGGCCCGGGAAGGACGGCTCCGCTCGGGTGCTGCCTGATTCCGCCGTGGCCGGATCCGGCCCGGCCCGGCCCGCGTCCCTGGCCTGTCCACCATTCTCGTCTTCGGAGGGTTCCGCCCTATGACCACCTCTGCCGAGACCGCCCTGGAAGGCCTTGGTTCCTATCGGTTCGGATGGGCTGACACCGACGCCTACGCCGCCGACGTGGAGCGCGGCCTGTCCGAGGCGGTTGTCCGCGGCATCTCGGCCAAGAAGTCCGAGCCGTCGTGGATGACCGACCTGCGCCTCAAGGGGCTGCGGCTGTTCGAGCGCAAGCCCATGCCGACCTGGGGTGCCGACCTGTCGGGCATCGACTTCGACAACATCAAGTACTTCGTCCGCTCCACCGAGAAGCAGGCCGAGGAGTGGGAGGACCTGCCCGAGGACATCCGGGCGACCTACGACCGCCTCGGCATCCCCGAGGCGGAGAAGCAGCGCCTCATCGCCGGGGTCGCCGCACAGTACGAGTCCGAGGTCGTTTACCACAAGATCCGTGAGGACCTCGAGGAGCAGGGTGTCATCTTCCTGGACACCGACTCCGGGCTGCGTGAGCACCCGGAGCTGTTCCAGGAGTACTTCGGCTCGGTGATCCCGGTCGGGGACAACAAGTTCGCCGCGCTGAACACGGCGGTGTGGTCGGGCGGATCCTTCATCTATGTGCCGCCGGGCGTGCGGGTCGAGATCCCGCTGCAGGCCTACTTCCGGATCAACACCGAGAACATGGGCCAGTTCGAGCGGACGCTGATCATCGTCGACGAGGGCGCCTACGTGCACTACGTCGAGGGCTGCACGGCGCCGGTCTACTCGTCGGACTCGTTGCACTCGGCGGTCGTCGAGATCGTCGTGAAGAAGAACGCGCGCTGCCGGTACACGACCATCCAGAACTGGTCGAACAACGTCTACAACCTGGTCACCAAGCGCGCCGCCTGCCACGAGGGCGGCACCATGGAGTGGATCGATGGCAACATCGGTTCCAAGGTGACGATGAAGTACCCGGCCGTGTGGCTGCTCGGCGAGCACGCCACGGGCGAGGTGCTCTCCATCGCCTTCGCCGGTGCCGGTCAGCACCAGGACGCGGGCGCGAAGATGGTGCACGCCGCGCCCCGCACCTCCTCGACGATCGTCTCCAAGTCGGTGGCCCGCGGCGGCGGGCGGACGTCCTACCGCGGGCTCGTCCAGATCAACGAGGGCTCGTCGGCCTCCCGGTCGACGGTCAAGTGCGACGCGTTGCTCGTCGACACGGTGAGCCGCTCGGACACCTACCCCTACGTCGACGTGCGCGAGGACGACGCCTCCATCGGGCACGAGGCGAGCGTCTCCAAGGTCGGCGAGGACCAGCTGTTCTACCTGATGAGCCGGGGCCTGTCCGAGGAAGAGGCGATGGCGATGGTCGTGCGTGGCTTCGTCGAGCCGATCGCCCGGGAGCTGCCCATGGAGTACGCCCTCGAGCTCAACCGCCTCATCGAGCTGCAGATGGAAGGTGCGGTCGGCTGATGGTCGTCATCGACGCCACCGGTCGGCCCCCGGCCGCCTCCGGTGCCGTACCCCGTCCCGTACGGTCCCGTAACCCGCTCGACCACGCCGTGCCCACCGGACGCGAGGAGGCGTGGCGGTTCACCCCGCTGCGCCGGCTGCGCGGACTGCCGACCGGCCCCGAGGCCGACGGCAAGGTCTCCGTGTCGGTCACGGCGCCCGCGGGGGTCGAGGTGGAGCAGCTCGCCGTCGGCGACGCCCGGATCGGCCGGGTGCTGACCCCGGCCGATCGGGTGGCTGCCTTCGCCCTGACCCGGTCGGCGGGCGCGCTCGCCGTCACCGTCCCGGCCGAGGCCGCGCTCACCGAGCCGGTGGTCGTGCACCTGCACGGTGAGAGCCCCAGGTCCCCGGCCGGGTTCGTCGCGACGAGCGGCGACGGCGGGCGGCGCGGCTCCCCGGGCGGGGTGGCCTACGGTCACGTCCTCGTCGAGGTGGGCCCGTTCGCGTCCGCCACCGTGGTGCTCGACCATACCGGCAGCGCCACCTACGCCGGCAACGTCGAGGTGTACGTGGGGCACGGCGCCTCGCTCACCTTCATCACCCTGCAGGACTGGGACGACGACGCCGTGCACCTCGGCGCGCACGCCTACTCGCTGGGGCGCGACGCCCGGCTGCGCTCGTTCACCATCACCCTCGGCGGTGACCTGGTGCGCCTCAACCCGACCGTGGACTACCGCGGGCCTGGCGGCGACGCCGAGCTCTACGGCGTGTTCTTCACCGACGCCGGCCAGCACCAGGAGCACCGGCTGCTCGTCACGCACGAGCCGCGTTCCTGCCGCAGCCGGGTCACCTACAAGGGCGCGCTGCGCGGGGACGCCGCCCACGCGGTGTGGATCGGCGACGTCCTCATCGGCGCCGACGCCGTGGGCACGGACACCTACGAGCTCAACCGCAATCTCGTGCTCACCGACGGCGCGCGGGCCGACTCGGTCCCGAACCTGGAGATCCTCACCGGTGAGGTCGCCGGTGCCGGTCACGCCAGCGCCACCGGCCGGTTCGATGACGAGGCGCTGTTCTACCTGCAGTCGCGGGGGATCTCGCCCGAGGAGGCCCGCCGGCTCGTGGTGCACGGCTTCTTCGCCGAGATCATCGACCGGATCGACGTGCCGGAGCTGCGGGAGCGCATCATGACCAAGGTCGCCGGCGAGCTGTCGGCGGAGGTGGGCGGATGACGACCGCGACCGGCGGTTCTGCCGCGGGCGGCTCCTCGGTCGCCCCGCGGTGGCACCGGGTGTGTGCCGCCGCGGACCTCGCCGAGGGCAGCGCGATCGGCACCGAGATCGAGGGTGTGCCGGTGTGCGTGGTGCGGTCGGGCGGGGCGGTTTACGCCGTGCGCGACGAGTGCTCGCACGCCGACGTGATGCTCTCCCAGGGCGAGGCCGAGGACGGCAAGATCGAGTGCTGGCTGCACGGGTCCCAGTTCGACCTGGCCAGCGGCGTCCCGCTGAGCCTGCCGGCGATTGAGCCGGTGCCCACGTACGCAGTGACCGTCGACGGCGACGACGTGCTCGTCGACGTTACCCATCCAAACGTTACACATTCGAACCCGGAACGAGGGTGACGGCAGCGGTGTCCACACTGGAGATCCGCAATCTGCATGTCTCGGTGGAGACGGACGGCGAGGGCACGCGCGAGATCCTGCGCGGGGTGGACCTGACCGTCCGCAAAGGCGAGACGCACGCGATCATGGGGCCGAACGGGTCGGGCAAGTCGACGCTGTCCTATGCGATCGCGGGCCATCCCAAGTACACGGTCACCGAGGGCAGCATCACGCTCGACGGCGAGGACGTCCTCGCGATGAGCGTCGACGCCCGGGCCCGGGCCGGGATCTTCCTGGCGATGCAGTACCCGGTGGAGATCCCCGGGGTCTCGGTGTCGAACTTCCTGCGCTCCTCGGTCACGGCCGTGCGCGGCGAGGCGCCGAAGCTGCGGACCTGGGTCAAGGAGGTCAAGACCTCCATGGCCGCGCTCGAGATGGACCCGGCGTTCGCCGAGCGCAACGTCAACGAGGGCTTCTCCGGCGGCGAGAAGAAGCGTCACGAGATCCTGCAGATGGCGTTGCTCAAGCCGAGGATCGCCGTGCTGGACGAGACCGACTCCGGCCTCGACGTCGACGCGCTGCGCATCGTCTCCGGAGGCATCGAGTCGGTGCGGGCCAAGGGGGAGACGGGCATCCTGCTCATCACCCACTACACCCGCATCCTGCGCTACATCCGTCCCGAGTTCGTCCACGTCATGGCGGCGGGGCGGATCGTCGACGAGGGCGGCCCGGAACTGGCCGCCGTGCTGGAGGAGTCCGGCTACGACCGCTACGCCAAGGGTGGCGGCGCGGCCACGCCGGCCGGCGCGGGAGCGGTGTCATGACGCTGACCGACGCGGCCGTGCGCCTGGGGCCCGGACCCCGGCTCGTTGGCGGGTTCGACGTCGAGCAGGTCCGCCGGGACTTCCCCGCCCTGGCCCGCACGGTGCACGACGACCGGCCGCTGGTCTACCTCGACAGCGCCGCCACCTCGCAGAAGCCGCTGGCGGTGCTCGACGCCGAGCGGACCTACTACGAGCTGCACAACGCCAACGTGCACCGCGGCCTCCACGTGCTGGCCGAGGAGGCCACCGGGCTGTACGAGGCCTCCCGGGACAAGGTCGCCGCCTTCATCGGGGCGGGCGACCGCCGGGAGGTGGTGTTCACCAAGAACTCCTCGGAGGCGCTGAACCTCGTCGCCTACGCGATGAGCAACGCCGGGGCCGCCGGCGCCGAGGCGGAGCGGTTCCGGGTCGGCCCGGGTGATGAGATCGTCGTCACCGAGATGGAGCATCACTCCAACCTCGTGCCGTGGCAGATGCTGGCCCGGCGCACCGGGGCGACGCTGCGCTGGATCGGGCTGACCGACGACGGCCGGCTCGACCTGAGCAACCTCGATGCAATCATCACCGAGCGGGCGAAGGTCGTCGCCTTCGTCCACCAGTCGAACATTCTCGGCACGATCAACCCGGTCGCGCAGGTGGTGGCGCGGGCCCGCGAGGTCGGCGCGCTGACCGTGCTGGACGGCTCCCAGTCGGTGCCGCACAACCCGGTCGACGTCACCGATCTCGGGGTGGACTTCCTGGCCTTCACCGGGCACAAGATGTGCGCGCCCACCGGGGTCGGGGTGCTCTGGGGGCGCTACGAGCTGCTCGAGGTCATGCCGCCCTTCCTCGGCGGCGGCGAGATGATCGAGCTTGTCACCATGGAGGGTTCGACCTACGCGGCGCCGCCGCACCGGTTCGAGGCCGGCACCCCGATGATCGCCCAGGTGGTCGGGCTCGGCGCGGCCATCGACTACCTGACCGCGCTCGGCATGCCGGCTGTCGCCGAGCACGAGCACGCGGTGACAGCCTACGCGCTGGACGCCTTCGCCGAGGTGCCGGGGTTGCGGATCATCGGTCCGCCGACGGCGGACGCCCGCGGCGGGGCGATCTCCTTCGTGCTGCACGAGGACGACGGCCGGCCGATCCATCCCCACGACGTCGGACAGATCCTCGACGAGCGCGGCATCGCCGTGCGGGTCGGGCACCACTGCGCCCGGCCGGTCTGCCTGCGGTTCGGGGTACCTGCGACGACCCGCGCGTCATTCCACCTTTACACGACGACCGGTGAGGTCGACGCCCTGGTGGAAGGACTGCACGGGGTCCGGAGGTTCTTTCTGAGGTGAAACTCGACTCCATGTACCAGGAGATCATCCTGGACCACTACCGCAACCCGCTCCACCGGGGGCTGCGGGATCCCTTCGACGCCGAGGTGCACCACGTCAACCCGACCTGCGGCGACGAGGTGACCCTGCGGGTGAAGGTCTCGGACGGGGTCGTCGAGGACGTCTCCTACGAGAGCGAGGGCTGTTCGATCAGTCAGGCGTCGGCGAGCGTCATGAGTGATCTCGTGATCGGCAAGCCGGTCGACGCGGCGCTGAAGCTCGAACGCGAGTTCCTGGCGCTGATGCAGTCGCGGGGCACCGTCGAGGGTGACGAGGACGTGCTGGAGGACGCCGTGGCGTTCGCCGGCGTCTCCAAGTACCCCGCCCGGGTGAAATGTGCCCTGCTGTCCTGGATGGCGTGGAAGGACGCGACCGCCAAGGCGATGGATCCGAGCGTCGCCGGGGCCGGTGCCGCCGCATCCACCTCTGTCGCGTTCCCCCGCGTCGCCCCCCTCGACGTACCCGAGCAGGAGAAGCCATGAGCGAGACGGTGACCGAGACGCGCTCGACCGAGACGGGAGAAACCGCCGAGGCGGCGGACCAGCCCGCCGGGGTCCCGAAGCCGCTGCTGGACCCGGACCCGACGGGACCGGGCGCCCCGCCGGAGCTCGCCAGCTTCGAGGACATCGAGGAGGCGATGCGCGACGTCGTCGACCCCGAGCTCGGCATCAACGTTGTCGACCTCGGCCTCGTCTACGGCATCCACGTCGCCGACGACAACACCGTCACCCTCGACATGACGCTGACCTCGGCGGCCTGCCCGCTCACCGACGTCATCGAGGACCAGACCCGCTCCGCCCTGGTCGATGGCCCGGACGGGCTGGCCGCGGATGTGACCATCAACTGGGTCTGGATGCCGCCGTGGGGACCGGACAAGATCACCGACGACGGTCGCGAGCAGCTGCGCGCGCTCGGCTTCAACGTCTGACGGCCGCCGGCCGCCGGCTGCCGGGCCGCCCGCCCTCGGGCTGCCGTCCACCCTCGGCCCACCGGATGAACAACCGGTGGGGTTCACGCAACATACGGCTGGCTACCCAGCAACCACCGCTCACTCCGCCCGTGTCCGCCCGCCAGGCTTGTAGGGTCGGAACCAGGCGATCGGCGTCGTCATCGGCCCATTTCGGCGGGACTTCCCGCATCGTGACGTGGTGTCCGGCCCCGCCGGTCGTTCGGAGATCGAGCCGGAAGACGGGAGCCTGTCTGTGCCGAGCCCGCGGGTCCTCGGTCTGGTGCTGGCCGGGGGTGCCGGACGGCGGCTGGCGCCGCTGACCGCGGACCGGGCGAAGCCCGCCGTCCCCTTCGGTGGGCTGTACCGCCTGATTGACTTCGTGCTGTCCAACCTGGTGAACGCGGGCTACCTGCGCATCGCGGTCCTGACCCAGTACAAGAGCCACAGCCTCGACCGGCACATCACGACGACGTGGCGGATGAGCAACCTGCTCGGCAACTACGTCACGCCGGTGCCGGCGCAGCAGCGGCTGGGGCCGCGATGGTTCGCCGGCAGCGCCGACGCCATCCACCAGTCGCTGAACCTCGTCTACGACGACGCCCCGGACATCGTCGTGGTCTTCGGCGCGGACCACGTGTACCGGATGGACCCGCGGCAGATGGTCGCCCAGCATCTCGACAGCGGAGCCGGCGTCACCGTCGCCGGGCTGCGGGTACCGAGATCCGAGGGCCGGGAGTTCGGGGTTATCCAGACGGCGCCCGACGGCCGCACGATCGAGGCGTTCCTGGAGAAGCCCGCCGATCCGCCGGGTCTGCCGGGCAGCCCCGAGGAGACGTTCGCCTCGATGGGCAACTACGTCTTCTCGACGGACGTGCTGATCGACGCCCTGCGCAAGGACGCCGCCGACGAGGACAGCGTCCACGACATGGGCGGGAACATCATCCCGATGCTCGTGGCCCAGCGGGCGGCGGCGGTGTACGACTTCGCCGGCAACGTCGTCCCGGGCACGACGCTGCGTGACCGCGGCTACTGGCGCGACGTCGGCACCGTCGACTCGTACTTCGAGGCGCAGATGGATCTGTGCGCGCTCGACCCGGTGTTCAACCTCTACAACCGGGAGTGGCCGATCCTCACCAGCATCCCCTCGCTGCCACCGGCGAAGTTTGTGCACGATGGCCTGCAGCGCACCGGCACGGCCATGAACAGCATCGTCAGCAACGGAGTCATCATCTCCGGGGGCACGGTGCGCTCGTCGGTGCTGTCCCCGGGAGTGCGGGTGAACTCCTGGGCCGAGGTCGACCACACGGTGCTCCTGGACAACGTGGTCGTCGGCCGGGGGGCCGTCGTCCGCGACGCCATCCTGGACAAGAACGTGCACGTGCCGGCGGGCGCCCAGGTCGGGGTGGACAAGGACCGGGACCGCGCCCGCGGCTACACCGTGAGCGAGCAGGGCGTCACCGTCGTCGGCAAGGGCATCACGATCGCCGACTGAACCGGCCGCCATCCCCCTATCCGCCCGCACCCGTCCCGTCACGGCACCGTTGGGAGAGACCGCACATGCGCGTCGCCATGCTCACCCGGGAGTACCCCCCGGACGTCTACGGCGGGGCGGGTGTGCACGTCGAGTACCTGAGCCGGGAGCTCGCCCGGCTGGTCGACCTCACCGTCCACCGCGAGGGGCCGGCGCCGGGCGGTGGGTCGCCGGGCGGTGGGCCCGCGGGTGCGGTGCCGTCGACCGGTGCCGTCGACCGACCGGTGGTCGAGAGGGCGGGTGCCCCGGGCGTCGCCGCGGTCGCGGCGCACCGGAGCTGGGCCGCGCTCGCCGACGCGAACGACGCGCTGCGGACCGTGTCGATGGACCTGTCCATGGCCGCCGCGGCGGCCGGCGCGGACGTGATCCACTCGCACACCTGGTACGCGAATCTCGGTGGCCATCTCGCCGCGCTGCTCGGCGGCGTCCCGCACGTGATGACCTCGCACTCGCTGGAGCCCCGGCGTCCCTGGAAGGCCGAGCAGCTGGGCGGGGGCTACCGGGTGTCGTCCTGGTGCGAGCGGGTCGCGATCGAGTCGGCGGCCGCCGTGGTCGCGGTCAGCGCGGGCATGCGCGCGGACATCCTCGATGCCTACCCGGCGGTCGATCCGGCCCGCGTGCACGTCATCCGCAATGGCATCGACACCGACGAGTACCGTCCGGACACCGCGACCGACGTGCTGGAACGCCACGGGGTGGACCCAGGCCGGCCGACGGTGATCTTTGTGGGGCGGATCACCCGGCAGAAGGGGCTGCCGGTGCTGCTGCGGGCGGCGGCGGCGATCGACCCCCGGGCGCAGCTCGTGCTCTGTGCCGGCGCCCCGGACACCCCTGCGCTGTTCACGGAGATCACCGACCTGGTCGAGGGCCTGCGCGCCGGCCGCGACGGCGTGGTCTGGCTGCCCGGGATGCTGACGAAGCCGGAGGTGATCCAGCTGCTCAGCCATGCCACCGTGTTCGTCTGCCCGTCGGTCTACGAGCCGCTCGGCATCGTCAACCTGGAGGCGATGGCGTGCGGCACCGCGGTCGTCGCCTCCCGGGTCGGTGGCATTCCCGAGGTCGTCGACGACGGCGTCACCGGTCTGCTGGTGCCGCCCGACGACCCCGGCGCGCTGGCCGGGGCCGTCAACGAGGTGCTCGCGGACCCGGTCCGGGCGGCCGCGATGGGCCACGCGGGCCGGGACCGGGCCGTCACCGAGTTCGGCTGGGCTGCGATCGCCGAGCGCACCGCCCGGCTGTACGCGTCGCTGACCGGCGGCTGACGCCTCAGTTCGGCTGGGGCTGTCAGCTCGGCTGGGGCTGTCAGCCCGTCCAGGCCGTTTCGGAGACCGGGGAGCGACCGAGCAGCGGACGCCACCAGGCTTCGTTCTCCTTGTACCAGGCGATGGTCGACCGCATGCCCTCGGCGAAGTCGATCAACGGCGCCCAGTCCAGCTCGGTCCGCAGCTTGGTGGAGTCCAGCAGGTAGCGGCGGTCGTGCGAGGGACGGTCGGGCACGATCGTCTTCAACGACGCGGGCAGACCGAGCTCGGCGAGCACCGTGTCGGCGATCGTCTCGATGTCCGCCTCGACGCCGGATCCGACGTGGTAGGTCTCGCCGAGCCGCCCGCGGTCCAGAACCGCGTCGATCGCCCGGCAGTGGTCCATCACGTGCAGCCACTCGCGCCGGTTCGTGGTGGAGGCGTACATCGGGAGCGACTCGCCCTGCAGCGCCCGGGTCACGAACAGGGGGAGGACCTTCTCCGGGAACTGGTAGGGACCGTAGTTGTTCGAGCAGTTGGTGATCGTCACGGGGAGGTTGTAGGTAAAGCCATAGGCGCGTACGGCGTGGTCCCCGCCGGCCTTCGCCGCGTTGTAGGGCGTTCGGGGGAGGTAGGGGGAGTCCTCGGTGAAGGCGCCGGGGTCGTTGAGGTCCATGTCGCCGTAGACCTCGCAGGTGGAGATCTGGTGGAAGCGGGCCACCCCGACCGTGCGGGCCGCCTCGAGCAGGGCCTGGGTACCCATCACGTTCGTCGCGAAGAACTCGCCGGGGCGAATGATCGCCAGACTGTTGTGCGACTCGGCGGCGAAGTTCACCACCACGTCCACGGAGTGCTCCCGCAGCACCGACTCGACGAGCTCCTGGTCACGGATGTCGCCGTGGACGAACGTGACGCGGTCCGCGACGTCGGCGAGGTTCTCCCGGCAGCCGGCGTAGGTCAGGGCGTCGAGCGCCACGACCGTGTCCCCCGGATGCCGCGTCCGCCAGTAGCGGACGAAGTTCGATCCGATGAACCCGGCGGCTCCGGTCACGAGGAGCGTCGACATGGTGTGCCTTTCGATCGGTGCGCAGGCGCGGCGACGCCTGCGGCTGGGCGGTGGACGGACGTCATCCATGTTCTCGTGGCGGGCGGGCACCGGCCTGGCCGGCGCGCGGCCACCCGGACGACGGCGGGTGACCGTGGGCGCACGGGCACCCTACGCTCTGGCGCGTGGCGGGCCTGCCCGAGGGCTAGCCGGCGGCCACAGCGGCCTATGCCCCCCGTACTCTTGAGGTCATGAGCATCGTCGTATCGTGATCGTCGCGTGCCCGACCGTGCCGTCTTTGGTGGGCACGGTGCGCGATCCGCCCTGTGCCCGACCTACCCCGTGCCCGACCTCGGTCGTCCCGGTTCGCAGTGCTCTGGTGGGGTCCCCGCCGTTGTCCGTGTCAACCCGACGTCGCCGGTGTAACGCTCTGACGCTCGCCCGGCGTTGTCTGGAAGCCCGAAAGAGGCCCTACCTCGATGATCATTGTGTCCGAGCTCGAACTGCGTGCCGGAGCCCGCACTCTGATCGAGCCCGTATCCTTCCGGGTGCAGCCGAACGACCGGATCGGTCTCGTCGGGCGCAACGGGGCCGGCAAGACGACGTTGCTGAAGGTGCTTGCCCGGGAGGGGCTGCCGTTCGCCGGCACCGTCGACCTCCGGGGTGAGATGGGTTACCTCCCCCAGGACCCGCGTACCGGCGATCTGGCCGACACTGCCCGTGATCGTGTGCTGTCGGCGCGTGGTCTCGACGTTCTCCTGCGCGAGATGGAGAAGCTGCAGCTGGAGATGGCCGAGCTGGTCGACACCACGGCGCGGGACGCGGCGATCCGCCGCTACGGCAGCCTGGAGGAGCGATTCGGGACGCTCGGCGGTTATGCCGCCGAGGCGGAGGCTGCCCGGATCTGCTCGTCGCTGGGCCTGGCTGACCGGGTGCTCGCCCAGCCCATCGGCACCCTGTCCGGTGGGCAGCGGCGGCGGGTCGAACTCGCCCGTATCCTGTTCGCCGGGTCCGGCAACGCCGACGCGACCCTGCTGCTCGACGAGCCGACGAACCACCTCGACGCCGACTCGATCGGATGGCTGCGGGACTTCCTGCGCGCTCACACGGGTGGCCTGATCGTGGTGAGCCACGACGTCGACCTGCTCGACAAGTGCGTGAACAAGGTCTTCCACCTCGACGCCAACCGGGCCACCCTCGACGTCTACAACGTGAACTGGAAGACCTATCTCAACCAGCGCGAGCTGGATGAGCGCCGCCGTCGCCGGGAACGCGCCAATGCCGAGAAGAAGATCGACTCGCTGAAGGCGCAGGCTGACAAGATGCGCGCCAAGGCGACCAAGGCGCGGGCCGCCCATCAGATGGACCGGCGGGCCGAGCGGCTTGCGGCCGGGCTCGCCGAGGCGCGCGTCGCCGACCGGGTGGCCAAGCTGCGCTTCCCGGACCCGGCTCCGTGCGGCCGCACGCCGTTGACCGCCACCGGACTGTCGAAGTCCTACGGCTCGCTGGAGGTGTTCACCGGCGTGGACCTCGCGATCGACCGCGGCTCGCGGGTCGTGGTCCTCGGGCTGAACGGTGCCGGCAAGACCACGCTGCTGCGCATCCTGGCGGGCCAGGAGGCGCCCGACGTCGGTCAGGTGCATCCCGGTCACGGTCTGCGTCTCGGGTACTACGCGCAGGAACACGAGACGCTGGACACCAGCCGCTCGGTGCTGGACAACATGCGGGCCGCCGCGCCGGGGGCGTCGGACGTGGAGCTGCGTCGCATCCTGGGCGCGTTCCTGTTCAGCGGAGACAGCGTGGAGCAGCGCGCCGAGACCCTGTCCGGCGGCGAGAAGACCCGCCTCGCGCTCGCCGGACTGGTCTGCAGCTCCGCCAACGTCCTCCTGCTCGACGAGCCGACGAACAACCTCGACCCCGCCTCGCGCGACGAGGTGCTTGCCGCGCTCGCCACGTACCGGGGCTCGGTCGTCCTGGTCACCCACGACCCGGGGGCCGTCGAGGCACTCGACCCGCAGAAGGTCCTGATGCTGCCGGACGGAGTCGAGGACAACTGGTCACCCGATCTGGCCGAGCTCATCACCCTGGCCTGAGCAGGAACCCTGCCCCGGGAACGGAATGGAGAACCTTTGTGAGTACGCAGGGCGGCACCAAGGCGGTCATGGCGGCACTGATCGCCAATCTGGGTATCGCGGTGGCGAAGTTCGTCGCGTTCCTGTTCACCCAGTCGTCGTCGATGCTGGCCGAGTCCATCCACTCGGTGGCCGACTCCGGCAACCAGGGCCTGCTCCTGCTCGGCCAGAAACGTTCCGTCCAGCCGCCGGACGAGGAGCATCCCTTCGGGTACGGGCGGGCGCGTTACATCGCCGGCTTCCTGGTCGGGATCGTGTTGTTCAGCGTCGGTGGGCTGTTCTCGGTGTATGAGGGCGTCGAGAAGCTGCGCCATCCGCATGAGCTGGAGAGCGGGCTGGTCGCGGTCGTCGTCCTGCTGACCGCGGTGCTGCTGGAGTCGTACTCCTTCGCGACCGCCATCCGCGAGTCGAAGAAGACGAAGGGCGACCAGTCCTGGTGGCGGTTCATCCGGGAGGCGCGGACCCCGGAACTGCCCATCGTCCTGCTGGAGGACCTGGCAGCCGAGCTGGGGCTGATCTTCGCGTTGCTCGGGGTCGGGCTGACCCTGGCACTCGACGACCCGATCTGGGACGGCGCGGGAACGCTGGCCATCGGCGTGCTCCTGCTGATCGTGGCCGTCCTCGTGGCGACCGAGGCGTACGGCATGCTGGTGGGCGAGGCCGCCGCCCCGGGAATGGTTGCCACCATCCGCGGCACGCTCGCCGCCGCCCCGGGCGTCGCCACGGTCATCCACCTGCGCACGCTGCACCTCGGGCCGGACGAGCTGCTCGTCGCCGCCAAGATCGGTATCGGGGCGGAACTGGCGATGCCCGAGGTGGCCGCCACCATCAACGGCGCGGAGGCGGCGCTGCGGGCCGCGGTGGCGGTTCCGCTGCGCATCTTCCTCGAGCCCGACATCCTCCGCGACGAGCCGGGTCGACGACGGGATCCGTCAGCCGGTGCCGTCGGCGAGGCAGAGCCGCAGCGCGAGCGCGCTCAGAGCGCCGAGGGACATCAGTACCACCGGCAGGTTTCCCGCTCGTAGCTTGTCCCCGGGCAGTTCCGGTCGGGGACGAGGCGCCACCGCGGCCACCAGTAACCAGGGGAACACCGGCAGCCAGGACTCTTCGACGTCGCCATCGGCCAGCCCGAGGACCGTCGCGAACAGCATCGTCGCGCCGGCCCCCACCAGCAGTGGCCAGCCCGGGGTCAGCCGCAGGCGGCGCGCCGCCCGGATGAGAACCGGCCCGCAGACGAGGACGACCACGGTCAGGTCCACGATGATCCAGGCCAGCGTGCCGGCGAGCCCCGGCCGTGGCGCGCTCGCCAGGGCCAGCCCGTCGGGCCAGGAGAAACCCCACGCGTAGAAGAGCCACAGCGGCAGGAGCGCACCCAGACCGGTCATGACATTGAGGATCGGGCGACGGCGGACGAAGTAGGCCGCGGCGACCGCCACGCCAAGCCATACCGGGGCGTAGCCGAACAGCCCCGCGAGGCCGAGCAGCAGCCCGCTTGCCAGCGCCCACCACATCGAGCGCCGACCCGGTTCGCATCCGACCACCCCCACCGCGACGGCCAGGGCGGCCAGGGTAGCCGTGACGGCGTCCGGGGACGCCGCCGTCCATCCGCTCCACGGGGCCAGGACGAGGACGGGGACCAGGCGCCGGGCGGCCGTCTCATGGCACAACGAGCGCACCGCGATCGAGACGGCGGGGACGACCAGCGTGCCCAGGGCGGTGAACAGTATCCCGATCGCGACCGCACCGTGCATCCCCACCCTGGTGAGCACCCAGACGGTCAGGACGGGGCCCGGAGGATGGGTCGGCAGGACGGCCGTGGTCCCCGCCGCGGCGTGCGCGGTGGTCGCGGTGTAGGTGGCGAGGAAGCCGAGCGGATCGTCACCGACGGCCTTCGCCGCCGCCAGGAGATCCGCCGGGATGCGAAGATCCGCCGTGATCTCCCCGGGTGCGACCAGCGCGAGCGTGCCGCTCCACGCCAGCGATCCGACGTAGCCCAGGACGAGCAGGGCGGTCCAGGGCAGCCTGTTCGCCGGGCCGGTCGCCGTGGCCGGGGTGTTCGCCGTGGCCGGGGTGGCCGGGGTGTTCAGGGTGTTCGGGGTGTTCGGGGTGGCCGCCGGGGGGGTGGTCGAGGCCCACCAGGCGGTGAGGGCGACCACGACCACGGCGATCACGAGCGGGACCAGGACGAGGGAATCGAGACGGGGAGCCCACCCGCCGCGCAGCGGCGGGTCACCGATGCCCAGATCCAGGTCGCCGGTGGAGACGAGGAACGTGCCGATGAGACCGCAGGCCACCAGGATGAGCCACAGCGCCGCCTCGCCGGCCTCGGTGCGCCCGGCGGACCCCGCCCAGGGCCGGGACAGGCCGCCGCGCGGTCCGGGCAACCGGCTGGAGGCGGCGACAGCGGTCGGGTCGGAGGCGCCGTCGGTCGCGCTCACCGGTCCGTACCGAGGCAGGCCGCGTAGCTGGGCACCTTCGGTGCCGACCCGGAGATCATCACGTCACCGACCACCACTGCACGGTAACGAGTCCGGTCCGTTCCCAGCGCCGGAGTTCCCCCCGAGCCGGATGCCGGAGGTGCTGGCGGGGGCGCCGGCAGGGGTGCGACGAGCCGTCCGCGATCTCGCCGGACCGGGCCTCAGCACGGGAGCGGGTCGGCCCCGACGGGGTGGACAACCGGTATCGGATGTGAGGAATCAGTCGAATTGATCGGCCGCGTTCGCGGTCCGTCGGCTCGCTCTGTACAGTGATCGACTGATGGTCGTACCTGCAGCGTTGCATCGAGAGAAGATCTTGAGCGCGAAGATGGCGATGTTCGTGGCGACGCGCCGATGCTGTTGTCGGGCCGCGTACCGGGGATTGGGGACACTGATCTCGGTAGCACCGTCGGCCAGGCGCGCCTGCTGTGCCAGCGGGTGGGTGCGACCCGTGCCATCGCTGGTGACCGCCGGCGTGGAGGAAGGAACGCGAGGGCACGGTCACGCACCGGCGCCGCGTGTGATGGATCACATCTGCTTCGAGTGGCGTGTTTACTCAAGCTGAGTGAAGATCGGTTCGCAGATCATCGAACACGGAGGGGGCCACGTTGGCCGAGCTCAGGAAAGGAACCCGGATCACCGGCGCCGAGCGGGACAAGCTTGCCGCCGAACTTCGGAAGAAGTACGAAGGTGGGCAGAGCATCCGCCTGCTCGCCGAGTCCTCTGGTCGTTCGTACGGGTTCGTCCACCGGATCCTCTCGGAGTCCGGTACGACCCTGCGCGGCCGGGGTGGTGCGACCCGGGGCACCAAGAAGAAAAGCGCCTGATCATGGCGGTCCCCGCCGCCGCTGTAGCGGCGGCGGCGGCCGGACTGCACGTGCGGGTCGCCGGGCCTCTCGTCACGATCTGGATGACGGATCCCGGTGATACCGGCGGGGCCGGCTCGTTCCCGGCTCTCGCGTCGACGCTGGCCGGCGAACTGCGGCGGTTGACCGGTGAGGTCCGGGTCCTGGTTGTCCGGATGGGTCATCGCCCCCCACCGGCCGCTGACCTTACCGACCCCGCACCCCGAGTGGGCGAGGAAGGGCCCGCGGACGCCGTGGGGCAGTTGTCCCCGGCCGCGGGATATCGCGCATGGCGCGACGCGATGGGGCGGGTCTCCGATCGGTCCGACCTGATCAGTGTGGCCGTCGTGGACACGACGGTCGGCGACCTCGGTCTCGCGGTGACGGTCGCCTGCGACCTGCAGGTTCTCGCCGAGGATGCGCGCTTCCGGCTGACCTGGGCGCGTGACGGCCTCCTGCCCGCGGCCGGTGCCATGGGTCGGCTGGTCGAGCTCCTCGGCTACGCGAATGCCCTGGACCTCTGCCTGACCGGCCGCGAGCTCGCCGCCGACGAAGCGGCCAGGATCGGGCTGGCCCAGCGGGTCCTGCCGCGTGAGCTGCTGGACGAGCAGGTCGGCGTGCTGGTCGCGGCGCTCCTCGCGGTTCCCCGCGACATCGCGGCCGAGGTGAAGGCGCTGATGCGCGGCGTGCGGCGCTCCCGTCCCGCCACCCGCTCCGACCGTCTCGACGAGCGGGCCGAGGACGAGGCCTGGGAACGCGTCGTCACCGCCCGCTCCGCTGCCGGTGACGACCCCGCGGCGGGGTGACCGGCAGCCCCGACCGGCTCCTGCGCCGGCTCCGTACCGGCTGTCTCCCGCTTCGGCCTCCGTTTCGCTCCGTGCCGTGCCAAGCTGCAGCCAGCACGCCTGACGAGCCGCACCCGCCGCGGGAATGCCCGTCCGCAATTCCTGCTTACATCGTTACGTAGTAAGCACTACGTAACACAGTAAGCGCCGCCGCCAGGAGGGCTGATGCGACCGGGAATGGATGGTTGGTCTACGACACGTACCTTCCAACAGGACCGTTCGGTCACCCGGACCTCGCTGCGGCCCGGTACCCTGCGCAGGATCGTCGCCTTCGCCCGTCCCCATCGGCGGCAGCTCGCCTACTTTCTCGCGCTCATCGTGTTCAGCTCGGCTGTCGGTGCGGTTGTTCCGCTGATCCTCAAAACGATCATCGATGACGGCATCGTGCGCCACCGGGTGGGGCTGGTGCAGGCGCTCGCCGCGGTCGTCGCGGGCCTGGCGTTCCTGGACGCCGGTCTGTCGCTCGCGCAGCGCTGGTTCTCGGCCCGGATCGGCGAGGGTCTGATCTACGAGATGCGCAGCCAGGTGTTCCGGCACGTGCAGCGCCAGCCGCTCGCCTTCTTCACCCGGACCCAGACCGGGGCGCTCATCAGCCGGTTGAACAACGACGTGCTCGGCGCGCAGTCGGCGTTCACCAACACGCTGTCGTCGGTGCTGTCGAATGTCCTGTCCGCCGGATTCGTGCTCGCCGCGATGCTGGTGCTGTCCTGGCGAATCACCCTCGTGTCGCTCGTGTTGCTGCCGGTATTTATTATTCCGGCCCGCTTGTTGGCGCCCCGCCTGGCCAGGCTGACCCGGGAGAGCTACGGGTTGAACGCCGAGATGAACACGACGATGACGGAACGATTCAACGTGTCCGGAGCGATGCTCGCGCAACTGTATGGTTCGGCGGAACGGGAGGACGAGAACTTCCGCGTTCGGGCCGGGCGGGTGCGTGACATCGGGGTGACCCAGGCCATGTACGGCCGCATATTCTTCGTCTCGCTCACCCTGGTCGCCTCGCTTGCGACCGCGATCGTCTACGGGATAGGCGGTCGGTTCGCTGCCCAGGGCAGCCTGGAGGTCGGCACCCTGGTCGCGCTCACGGCCTATCTCGGACGGCTGTACGGGCCGCTCACCCAGCTCTCCAACGTGCACGTCGACGTCATGACGGCGCTGGTGTCCTTCGAGCGGGTCTTCGAGGTGCTCGATCTGGAGCCAGCGATCGCCGACCGGCCGGGCGCCGTCGATCTGCCGGCCGGCGCGACGACCATCGAGTTCGATCATGTAGATTTCCGTTATCCGGCCGCCGGCGAGGTCTCCCTGGCGTCGCTGGAGTCGGTCGCCGTACTCGACCCGCGGGTGCCCACGCCGGTGTTGCACGATGTCACCTTCCGGGTCGAGCCGGGGCAGGTGATCGCGTTGGTCGGCCCGTCCGGAGCGGGCAAGACGACGATCAGCCAGCTCGTTCCGCGCATGTATGACGTGCGGTCGGGGTCGGTACGCATCGGCGGGCACGACGTCCGCGATCTCACCCTTCGGTCCCTGCGGTCCGCCGTCGGTGTGGTCACCCAGGACGCGCATCTGTTCCACGACACCATCCGCGCGAACCTGGCCTTCGCCCGGGCGGACGCCTCGGACGAGCAGATGTGGACCGCTCTGGGCGCGGCGCGGATCGGGCTGCTCGTGCGCTCCCTGCCGGACGGCCTGGACACGGTCGTCGGTGACCGGGGCTACCGCCTGTCCGGCGGGGAGAAGCAGCGGCTGGCCATCGCCCGGCTGCTGCTGCGCGAACCGGGCATCGTCGTGCTGGACGAGGCCACCGCGCATCTCGACAGCGAGTCCGAGGCCGGCGTGCAGCAGGCGCTGACCGCCGCGCTGGTGGGACGGACATCCCTGGTCATCGCGCACCGGCTGTCCACGGTGCGCGACGCCGACCGCATTCTGGTGGTCGACGACGGGCGGATCGTGCAGAGCGGGACCCATGAGGAGCTGCTGGCCCGCGGCGGGCTCTATGCCGAGCTGTACCGGACCCAGTTTGCCCCGGCCCCGGCCGTCGGTGCTGAGGCGGGGTGGGCCGAAGGGGCCAGTGCCCCACCGGTCGGGGTCTGACTCCTGGGCCACACCCGGGCGCGCCACGTTCGGGCGGCCGGCGTCGTGCCGACCCGACAGGTGGGCGGCGACCGGCCGTGGTCCGCGGCGGGAAGGCCGCGGACCACGGCCGCCCGTCGTGGCGACACTAAGACCCGGGCTCGGCCGGACGAAGCGGTGCGGTCGTGGGGGAGCTCCCGCCGGCGTGCACCTCCGAGGCGACAACGCTGGTCTCGGCGGGAGCCATGACGTCGGCGACGGCGATGTCGATGTCGCCGGACGATTGGCGGTGGATGGCGGGATTTTGTTTCATACCGGCTCCGGGGGACTCGATCGTGCCCTACCGACTTCCGCATCCGAGGGAGCGGATCCCAGGAACGTCCGGCGCCCTTGCCGTCTTTCCCGTATCACGCGCGTCGACCGACAGGGGTGTGGCGCGGACGATATGAACGGTACGCCGCTGCGTGACCACGCGCAGCATATAACGGATACGCCTGATCTGACTACTTCTCGGGCCGCCGCACGCGTCTCCTGGTGGCCCCCGTGTGCAATGACCGACGATCAGTACTTAGGCTCTGGGTGTGCCCCGTAGAGCCAAGATTGTTTGTACCCTCGGCCCCGCGACCAGCTCGCCAGAGAAGGTCCGGGCTCTCGTCGACGCGGGAATGGACATTGCCCGACTAAACTTCTCCCACGGAACACACGAACAGCATGCCGTCACGTACGCGCGGGTGCGCGAGGCCGCGGAGGCGGCCGGCCGCAGCGTCGGCACGCTCGCCGACCTCCAGGGACCGAAAATCCGGCTGGGGAGCTTCGCCGACGGCGGGGTCACCCTGCTGCCCGGTCAGCGGTTCACCGTCACGATCCGCGATGTTCCCGGCGATCAGCATCAGGTCGGCACGACCTACCCGGGCCTGCCGGGCGACGTCGCGGCCGGGGATCGCGTCCTGGTTGACGACGGCCGCCTGGTCCTCCAGATCGACGGGGTGACCGACACCGACGTCCACACCACGGTCGTCATTGGCGGGCCGGTGAGCGACCACAAGGGGATGAACATTCCCAACGCCGCGCTCACCGTCCCGGCGCTCACCGAGAAGGACGCCGCTGACCTGCGGTTCGCCCTCAACCTCGGGGTGGACATGGTCGCCTTGTCCTTCGTCCGGAGTGCCGTGGACGCCGCGGCGGTGCATGCGATCATGGATGAGGTGGGGATCCGGGTCCCGGTCCACGCCAAGATCGAGAAGCCGCAGGCGGTCGCTGAACTCGACGAGATCATCGAGGCGTTCGATGGTCTGATGATCGCCCGTGGCGATCTCGGGGTCGAGCTGCCGCTCGAGGACGTGCCGCTCGTGCAGAAGCGCGCCGTCAGCCAGGCCCGGGAGCGGGCCAAGCCGGTGATCGTCGCGACCCAGGTGCTCGAGTCCATGGTCAGCGCGCCGCGGCCGACCCGTGCCGAGGCCAGTGACTGCGCCAACGCCGTCCTGGACGGCGCTGACGCGATCATGCTGTCGGCCGAGACGAGCGTCGGTGCCTACCCCATCGAGGCCGCGGCCACCATGGCGCGCATCATCGAGACCGCCGAGGCCGACCTCGGCCGGATACCGCCCCTGCGGACCGAACCACGCACGCTCGGGGGGGCACTCGCCCAGGCCGCCGCGTCGGTAGGAGCCGCGGTCGGCGCCCGTTATCTCGTGGCCCACACCCTCAGTGGTGACACGGCCCGGCGACTCGCCCGGTACCGTACAGAGGTCCCGGTGCTGGCCTTCACGCCGATTCCGGCGGTTCGCAACCAGATGGCGCTCTTCTGGGGCGTGGAAACCTTCCTTGTGCCGTTCGCGGACAGCACGGACGAGATGGTCCGCCAGGTCGACAGCGCCCTCTTCCATATTGGCCGATGCAAGCCGGGTGAACTGGTGGTCGTCGTCGCCGGGACGCCGCCGGGCGTGGCCGGCATGACCAACATGATGCGGGTCCATCGCATCGGGGAGGCCATCTGATCCCACCGTCTGACTGACCCCACCGTCTGGCGTCAGCGTCGCATCCCTGATCTTTGATCTTTGATCCCTGACCGAGAACTGGCCTACCTCGAGCACCCCGAGCCGCGCCGACG
>NZ_CDXDOR010000066.1:24879-26669 GCF_978021225.1 Frankia sp. CeTa3Moorea
CCCGTCGGCGCGGCCACCGTTGTGCCGTTGCCGTTCTGGCACATGTCGGGCGTGGACCGATGACCTGAAAAACGTGGTGCGCAAGCCCGTCCTTCAGTGCGGGGCTTGCGTGTTCACGCCGGGCGGCGCTGGCCTTCGATGTACTCGCGTAGCACCGGCAGCGGCGCGCCACCGGCCGCTACGGCGAAGTACGACGGCGACCAGAAGTGGCCGCGCAGGCTGTGCCGGTTCACCCGGCCGGTGAACGCGGCGAGCCTCGCGCCGACGTCGTCGCACACGTCCCGCATGATCTGCCCGTAACGGTTGAGCATCGCCGCGTTGAGCACGCCGCGCCGGTACTTCGTCACGAAGACCAAATGCACGTGCAGGGCCGAAACCACATGTCTGCCATGACGGTAATCGTCACGGTCGATCACAGACCAAGTATGATGGGTGGCATGCCGACCGTGCGGTACCGCTACCGCGCCTACCCGAGCCCGGGCCAGGAACAGATACTTGCGCGCACGTTCGGCTGTGCCCGCGTCGTCTACAACGACGCGCTGCGGGTTCGGGACGAGGCGCGCGCCGCCGGGGAGAAGATCTCCGACACCGAGGTGCAGCGGCGGGTGGTCACCCTCGCCAAGCAGACCGAGGACCGGGCGTGGCTCAGTGAGGTGTCCTCGGTGGTGCTGGTCCAGGCCTGCCAGGATGCGCGGCGGGCGTTGCGGAACTGGTTCGACTCGCTGTCCGGGAAGCGGAAGGGCCGGAAGGTGGGCCATCCACGTTTCCGGTCGCGTAAGGACGCCCGGCAGTCGGTCCGGCTCACCCGCAACGGCTTCGGTGTCACCGGCCGGGGTGTGCGGGTCGAGAAGGTCGGCGACCTGCGGTTGGAGTGGTCGCGTCCGTTGCCGTCGGTTCCCTCGAGCGCGACGGTGATCCGGGAGGCGGACGGCCGGTTCTACGTGTCGTTCGTCGTCGAGGTTGACGATGTGTCTTTTCCTGCGGTGGATACCGAGGTCGGTGTCGATCTCGGGTTGGACCGGTTGGTGACGCTGTCGACGGGTGAGGTGGTCGCGAATCCGCGCCCTCTGCGGTCGAAGCAGCGCAGGCTTGCCCGGGCGCAGAAGGATCTGGCCCGTAAGCGGAAGGGCTCGGCAAACCGTCGCAAGGCGGTCCGGCGGGTGGCGGTCGGGCATCGGAAGGTGCGGGAGACCCATCGCGATCATCATCACAAGGTGGCCGGTCGGCTGGTCCGCGAAAACCAAACGGTCTGTGTCGAGGATCTGGCCGTGGCGGGTCTGGCTCGGACAAGGCTGGCCCGATTGGTGCACGACGCGGGCTGGGCGATGCTGGTCGGTCTGATCGAGCAGAAGGCTGCCCGCCGGGGCCGGGCCGTGGTGAAGGTGGGCAGGTTCTTCCCGTCGTCGCAGGTCTGCTCGGCCTGCGGGAGGAAGGACGGGCCGAAACCACTGGCGGTCCGGGAGTGGACCTGCCCGTCCTGCGGAACGCGGCAAGCCCGGGACGTCAACGCGGCCCGGAACATTCTGTTCGAGGGACGACGCATGCTGGCCGCCGGGCGGGCGGACACCCTAAACGCCTGTGGAGCCGAGGTAAGCCCGGGACCTGTCCCGGCTGTTGGCCGTGAAGCAGGAACCCTCCGAGGTGCCGCGTGAGTGGCACGGTAGGAATTCCCGGCCTTCAAGCCGGGGAGGAGACGTCAATGTCATGATGAGGCCCAGCTGGGCCTAGGCGGACAAGCTGGGGGTGTGGTAAGGCCCGGGCCCGGTCGCCTCCGGTCGCCTCCGGTCGCC
>NZ_CDXDOR010000066.1:27280-27935 GCF_978021225.1 Frankia sp. CeTa3Moorea
TCCGGTCCGTACCGGGTCGGCCGGCGGCCTGTTGCACACGGTGTATGTCAGGAAGTGGTGGGATGGCCGAGCAGGGAAGTGGGACGGACGGTCAGGCGTCCGACGCCCGGTCGACGAACGGCGACGCCGCGGCCAATCCCGAAACCGGAGTACCCCGGACCGGGCAGAGCGGTGGGACCATGGAGAAGACCGCACCGCGCCCGGGGGCCGGGAGGAACGCGGCCGCCACGTCCGCCCGTGCGTCGAATACGATCTCCTCCCAGGGCGGACGAGCAGCGAGCGCGAGTTCGGCCGAGGCGGGTCCGGCCGGCCGGAGCGGTGCGGAGCGGGCCGGAAGCCCGCAGAGCACGACAAAGACCGAGAATCCCGAAAAGCCGGGAAACCTCGGGAAGCCGGGAAACCCAGGGAGTGCGGGGAGCGCGGTTGCCGCCCCGCGGCAGGGTGCCGGCCGTATCCCGCCGACGTCGGTTCCACCCTTGGGAGAAGCTTCACCGGCGCGGTCCGTGGGCGGCGGGCAGCGGTCGGTGCCGCCGGCTCCCGCCCGGCCAGCCGTGGCGGACACCCCGGAATCATCGAAGCGGTCGACGCCACCGAAGACCGACACACCCGCCCAGCCCGGTTCCGGCCAGCCCGGTTCCGGCCAGGGGCGCGGCGC
>NZ_CDXDOR010000067.1:0-27044 GCF_978021225.1 Frankia sp. CeTa3Moorea
ATTTTCTGACTCCTGGCTGGCGGCACCCGCTCCAGCGCCGCCGGCGAATCTGGGGGACCGAATTCGGGGGACCTGAATACGGTCTGCGCTCCCTGGACCGTGACTGACTCCCCAAAACTCGGCTGCCCGGGCAGCCTGCCCGGAGCCCGGCAGGTCGCGGGAGCGGCCGGCTTCCGCCTCCTGGTCATGGTGGCATCTATTGTATGGATGTCCTACTATCGGGAAGCCGAGGGTTCTAGGTATCTCCGTCCGCCACATCGTCCCCGGGAGCCGCTTCGATGTCCTCCGACGCGATGTCCTCCGACGGCCGGCACGAGCCGGCTGCCGCGCTGCACACACCAGTTCATCCGGTCCGGATCGTGACGGCGACCTCCCTCTTCGACGGGCATGACGCGGCGATCAACATTATGCGTCGCCTGTTGCAGGCGCAGGGCGCCGAGGTGATCCATCTCGGGCATGACCGCAGCGTCGAGGAGGTCGTCACCGCCGCGATCCAGGAGGACTCCCAAGGGATCGCCCTGTCGTCCTATCAGGGCGGGCATGTCGAGTACTTCAGCTATCTCATCGAGCGCCTCCGCGCGCGCGGAGCAGGCAACGTCCGGGTCTATGGCGGCGGCGGCGGGGTGATCGTGCCGGCGGAGATCGACCTGCTGCACGCGCGCGGGGTCGCGCGCATCTTCTCCCCGCAGGACGGGCAGCGGCTCGGTCTCGCGAAGATGATCAATATGATCATCGAGGCCTGTGACGTCGATCTGACGGAGGACGGGCCGAAGCTCGATGCGGTGGCGGCTGGTGAGGACGGCGCGCTCGCCCGGGCGATCACCGTGCTCGAGGTGGGCCGGGACCCGCGACTCGCGGCGGCGCTGCAGGACGAGGCCGCCCGCCGGCCGCGGGTTCCGGTTCTCGGTATCACCGGCACGGGTGGTTCGGGAAAGTCCTCACTCACCGACGAGCTGATCCGGCGCTTCCGCCTCGACCAGGGCGACAGCCTGCGGATCGCGGTGCTCGCCATCGACCCCAGCCGTCGGCGGGGCGGCGGTGCACTGCTCGGTGACCGCATCCGGATGAACTCCCTGGGTGATGGCACAGCAGGGAACGTGTTCTTCCGGTCGCTGGCGACGCGCGCGGGGGGCAGTGAGGTTCCGGCTCCCTTGGCGGATGTGATCACGGCCTGCCGGGTGGCCGGTTACGATTTGGTGATCGTCGAGACGCCGGGCATCGGGCAGGGTGACGCGGCGATCGTTCCGTTCTGCGATGTTTCGCTGTACGTGATGACACCCGAGTACGGTGCGGCCTCACAACTCGAGAAGATCGATATGCTGGACTTCGCCGACGTGGTGGCGGTGAACAAGTTCGAGCGGCGCGGCGCCGAGGATGCCCGGCGTGACGTCGCCCGGCAACTGGTGCGCAACCGGCAGGCGTTTGACCAGTCCTGGGAGGACATGCCCGTCTTCGGCACCTCGGCCGCCCGGTTCCACGACGATGGGGTGACCGCTCTGTATCAGCACCTCGTCGGGCTGCTACGCAAACACGATCTGTCTACCGTGTCCGGCTCGTTGCATCCGGTGCACGGGCGGACCTCCACCGAGCTGACCACGGTCATTCCGTCCGCCCGGGTACGCTACCTGGCCGAGATCGCCGAGACGGTGCGGGGCTATCACGCCGAGACCGAGCGCCAGGCACTGCTGGCCCGCCGTCGTGAGCATCTGACGACGGCCCTTGCGGCACTGGCCAGCGCTGGCGCTGGCGCGGCGCCGGCGGAGCCCACCACCCTCGCCATGCTGCGCGACGAGGCCGAAGCCGCCCTGGCTCTCTGGACGAGGGAGCTCCTGGCGCAATGGCCGGCGATCGTCGAGGAACGTCAGGGCGAGAAGATGACCTATCTCGTCCGGGGAACCGAGATCCACACCCCGCTGGTGCGCACCACGCTCAGCGGGACTTCGGTCCGGCGGGTGGCGGTACCCGCCATCGACGACGACGCTCGCCTGATCCGCTTCCTGCGGCGTGAGAACCTGCCGGGCTACTTCCCCTTCACCGCCGGCGTCTTTCCGTTCAAACGGGCCGGGGAGGCCCCGGCGCGAATGTTCGCCGGTGAAGGTGACCCCTTCCGGACCAACCGCCGGTTCCACTTCCTCTCCGCCGGCTTGCCCGCGACCCGCCTGTCCACCGCCTTCGACTCGGTGACCCTCTACGGCCGCGATCCCGCGTCCCAGCCCGACAGCTATGGCAAGATCGGCACGTCGGGCGTGTCGATAGCGACGTTGGACGACATGAAGGTCCTGTTCGCCGGGTTCGATCTGTGTGATCCGTCGACCAGCGTCTCGATGACCATCAACGGCCCGGCGCCGACGATCCTGGCGATGTTCCTGAACGCCGCGATCGACCAGCGCCTAGACGCCTTCCGCGCCGAGCACGGCCGGGAGCCGAGCGCGGACGAGGCCGCCGAGGTCCGGGCCCGCACGCTGGCCACGGTCCGTGGCACCGTGCAGGCGGACATCCTCAAGGAGGACCAGGGGCAGAACACCTGCATCTTCTCCACCGAGTTCGCGTTGCGGGCGATGGCGGACGTGCAGGAGTGGTTCATCGAACACGCGGTCCGGAACTTCTACTCGGTATCGATCTCCGGTTATCATATCGCCGAGGCCGGCGCTAATCCTATCAGTCAGCTCGCGTTCACCCTGGCCAACGGCTTCACCTACGTCGAGGCCTATCTGGCCAGAGGGCTGCGCATTGACGATTTCGCCCCGAACCTGTCGTTCTTCTTCTCCAACGGGATGGATGCGGAGTACACCGTCATCGGGCGGGTGGCTCGCCGGATCTGGGCGGTGGCCATGCGGGAGCGCTACGGTGCCGCCCCCCGGTCGCAGATGCTGAAGTATCATGTACAGACGTCGGGCCGGTCGCTGCACGCGCAGGAGATGACCTACAACGATATCCGGACCACGTTGCAGGCGCTGTGCGCGATCTACGACAATTGCAACAGCCTGCACACCAATGCCTACGACGAGGCTGTGACGACTCCTACGGAGAGCTCCGTCCGCCGCGCGTTGGCCATCCAGATGGTCATAGATCAGGAATGGGGACTCGCCGCCAACGAGAATCCCCTGCAGGGATCGTTCATCGTCGATGAACTGACCGACCTGGTCGAGGAGGCGGTGCTCGCCGAGTTCGAGCGGATCAGCGACCGCGGCGGTGTACTCGGCGCGATGGAAACCGGCTATCAGCGGGGACGCATCCAGGACGAGTCGATGCTGTACGAGCGGCGCAAGCACGACGGCACCCTGCCGATCATCGGGGTGAACACGTTCCTGCGGCCCGAGCCGGCCGGCACCGATCCCGACTCCGAGGGAGGCCCGATGGAGCTGGCGCGGGCCACGGAGGAGGAGAAGCAATCTCAGCTCACTCGGCTGGAGGAGTTCCACCGCCGGCACGGCGCCGAGGCGGGCGCCGCCTTGGAACATCTGCGGGAGGTCGCCAGGAGCGGGGGGAACACGTTCGCGGCGCTGATGGAGGCGGTCCGCGTCTGCTCCCTCGGGCAGATCTCCCAGGCATTCTTCGACGTGGGTGGGCAGTATCGCCGTAACGTCTGATTATGTCCCGGGTGGCGCCCGCCGTTACATCGATCGGCGTTACGCTGGTCGATGCGCCGGGCGCCGCGGCAATCTCCGGGTACGCATGAATCTTTGCCAGCGCGTCCGTCCTGGGGTGCAATGGACGCTGCCCGCCGCGACGGTCCCCGGCTGCCAGGCCGGGCGGGAACCGTCCCATGAAGTGCAGGAGCGTCGACAAGTCGTGGCCACCCCGAAACCGTTGCCAACCGACCCCATAGCGGAGGCCCATCGGCACTGGACTGCCCACGGCTGGGGGGCGGCCGCGGACGGCATGGCAGCGGTCACCTCCCTGATGCGGGCGCAGCAGATCGTCCTCGCCCGGGTTGACGAGGTCCTGCGCCCCCTCGACCTGACCTTCGCGCGCTATGAGCTGCTGATGCTGTTGATGTTCAGTCGGGCCGGAGCGCTGCCCCTCAACAAGATCGGAAGTCGGCTGCAGGTCCATCCGACCAGCGTCACCAGCGCGGTCGACCGGTTGGAGGCGAGGGGGCAGGTGCGGCGTACCCCGCATCCCACGGACCGGCGGGCGATTCTCGCTAAGATCACCGAGGAGGGCCGGGCCACTGCCATGACCGCGACCGAGAAGCTCAACGACACCGTCTTCGCCGATCCCGGGCTGGGTGACGGCGGGGTGCGCACGCTCATCGACCTGCTGACCGATCTGCGCCGGGCCGCCGGCGACTTCTGATCCGACGGCCGCCTGATCCGACGGTCGCCCCGGAGATCGGTGTGATCCGCTCTCCCGTCGCCGTCGGCCCGTCCGCGACTACCCTCTAAAGCTGTGACCTACCTCGACCACGGGGCGACGACGCCGATGCGACCGGAAGCGCTCGCCGCGTACACCGCGGTGCTTGCCGATACCGGCAATGCCTCGTCTCTGCATGCCAGTGGCCGCCGTGCCCGCCGCATCGTCGAGGAGTCCCGCGAGACGCTCGCCGGAGTGCTGGGCGCCCGCCCGTCCGACGTGGTGTTCACCGGAGGCGGTACCGAAAGTGACAACCTCGCCCTGAAGGGTCTGTACTGGTCACGCCGCCGGGCCGAACCGGGCCGGCGGCGGGTACTGGTCAGCGCCGTCGAGCACCGGGCCGTCCTGGACACCGCCGACTGGCTCGGCCGGGCGCAGGATGCCGAGGTCGAGCTGCTCGCGGTCGATGCCGCGGGAACCGTGCATCCGGACACCCTCGCCGCCGCCCTCGACCGGGATCCGGACTCGGTGGCCGTCGTGTCGGTGATGTGGGCGAACAGCGAGGTCGGCACCGTTCAGCCGATTGCCGAGCTCGCGACGATCGCGCACCGTCACGGCGTGCCCTTCCACACCGATGCCGTGCAGGCGTTCGGCCAGATCCCGATCGCCGTCACCGACGAGGGCCCCGACGCCATCACGGTCAGCGCGCACAAGATCGGGGGGCCGATCGGTGTCGGTGCCCTGGTGGTGCGCCGGGGATTGGCGATGGAGCCGCTGACCCACGGCGGCGGTCAGGAGCGCGACATCCGGTCCGGAACGCTGAACACGGCCGGGGTGGCGGCGTTCGCGGCGGCCGCGGCGAAGGCGTGCGCCGAGGCGCCGCAGGAGAGCGTCCGGCTGGCGGCCCTGCGTGACGACCTGGTGCGCCGGGTCCGGGCGGAGGTCCCGGAGGCGGTGCTCAACGGCGCCCCGCTGCTCGGGGACGGCGGCAGTGGGGACGGCGGCGGTCCAGGGCCGCACCGGCTGCCGGGAAACGCCCATCTGACCTTCCCCGGCTGCGAGGGAGACTCGCTGCTGATGCTGCTCGATGCCCGGGGGATCGAGTGTTCCACCGGCTCGGCCTGCTCCGCCGGAGTGGCGAGGCCGTCGCACGTGTTGCTCGCGATGGGAGCGGATGAGGCACACGCCCGCGGATCGCTGCGGTTCTCTCTCGGGCACACCTCACGGGCCTGCGACGTCGACGCGCTGGTCGCGGCGATCGGGCCGGTCGTCGAGCGGGCGAGCCGCGCGGGGGCGCTGGCCGGCACGAGCGGCAGCCTGAGCGGCACCTGAGATGCGATGCCCATGATGCCTCGCTCCCGTCCACGTGGTTCCCTGAGGTTCGGCGGAGATTCGGGGAGGTGATGGTCTGATGCGGGTGCTCGCCGCGATGTCCGGCGGGGTCGACTCCGCCGTCGCCGCAGCCCGGGCGGTCGACGCCGGTCACGACGTCACCGGGGTGCATCTGGCGTTGTCGCGCTCGCCGGAGTCGGACCGGACCGGAGCCCGCGGCTGCTGCACTCTCGAGGATGCCCGGGACGCCCGGCGGGCCGCCGACATCCTCGGCATCCCGTTCTACGTCTGGGATCTCGCGGACCGGTTCGAGACCGACGTCATCGAGGAGTTCGTCGAGTCCTACGCGGCCGGTCGCACGCCCAACCCCTGCGTGCGCTGCAACGAGCGCATCAAGTTCGCGGCCGTACTCGACAAGGCCCTCGCGCTCGGCTTCGACGCCGTCGTCACCGGGCACCACGCCCGGCTCGATCCGGACGGCACCCTGCGCCGCTCGGTGGATCCGGACAAGGACCAGTCCTACGTCCTGGGAACGCTGCGTCCCGAGCAGCTCGCCGCCGCGCGGTTCCCGCTCGGGGATTCCACCAAGGCCCAGGTGCGGGTAGAAGCGGCCGAGCGTCGCCTCGCCGTTGCGGACAAGCCGGACAGCCACGACATCTGTTTCATCTCGCATGGGGACACCGGTGGCTGGTTGCGCGAGCGGCTCGGCCCGCGGCCGGGTCCGGTCATCGATGCGACGACCGGGCAGACGCTCGGGCACCATGACGGCGCCTACGCCTTCACCGTGGGTCAGCGTCGCGGGCTGAAGCTCGGGCGGCCGGCCTCAGACGGCCGGCCGCGCTATGTGCTGGACATCTCCCCGGTGACGTCGACGGTCACCGTCGGACCGGCCGAGGCGCTCGACGTGCGCCGGCTCGTGGCGGACCGGGCGGTCTGGCCGCACGAGGGGGCCGTATCATGTCTGGCCCAGGTGCGGGCGCACGGCGGGGTGGTACCGGCGGTGGCGCAGGCGCGCGGCGAGGAGCTCGTCGTGACGCTGACGACGCCGGTCCGCGGCACGGCCGCCGGCCAGGCGGTGGTGCTGTACGACGGTGACCGGGTGCTTGGCGGAGGGCACATCCGCACTACCGGTGGTTAGCCGGGCGCCTGGTCGGCGGGCCGTCGACGAAGCGGGCCCGGAGCGGGCCCGGAGCGGGCCCGGAGCGGACGTGGCCGGGGATCTCCCGCGGACTCCCGGAGGATGTCAAGACATGAGTACTGACGCTGCACGGATGTGGCCGGCCGGCGCGGCCACCGGGGTGGGCTCGCTGCCGGGAACGGATGCGGCCCAGGCCGTCAAGCTGGTCTTCGACGAGCTGCCGGACCTGCCGTATCTGCCCGAACTGCCGGCCAGGGGACCCGGGGGTGCGATGGTCGGGCGGGCGGCGGCGATCCTCGTCGACATGCCGGTGGACCTTCAGCCGGCCGGCTGGCGGCTGGTTCCCCGACCCGGCCTGGACCTGCGCCGGTCACGGGAGCTGCTCGAACGCGACCTGGATGCGCTGACGGAGGTCGCCGCCGGCTACGCGGGACCCTTCAAGATTGCCGCGACCGGCCCGTGGACGCTGGCGGCCGAGCTGGAGCTTCCCCGCGGGCACAAGGCGTTGTCAGATACCGGCGCGACCCGTGACATCGCCGACGCACTGGCCGCGGGGCTCGTCGAACAGGTCGAACAGATCGCCCAGCGCGTCCCGGGGGCGCGGATCCTGGTCCAGCTCGACGAGCCATCGCTGCCGGCGGTGCTCGCGGGCCGGATCCGCACTCCGAGCGGGTTCTCGGTGCTGCCCGCGGTCGAGGAGGGCTTGGTCGTGGAGCGGCTGCGGATCCTGCTCGGTGGCCTGCGGGCGCTGCCGGCGACCGGCGGAGTCGGGGTGCACTGCTGCGCTCCCGCGGTGCCGCTGGCGGCGTTGCGCGCGGCGGGCGTGGACTTCGTCGGTCTCGACGTCACCGCGCTCACCCAGGCCGAGGACGACGCCGTCGGCGAGATCGTGGAGGCCGGAGTGCGGTTGATGGCGGGTCTCGTCCCCACCAGGCCGATTTCACCGGCCGCGCCGATTTCACCGACTGGACCGGCCGCACCGGCTGGTGCAGCCGGACGGGCTGTGCCGGCCGCACCGAAGTTGTCGGCCGCACCGAAGTTGTCGGCCGCACCGAAGTTGTCGGATGCCCGCCGTACGGTCGAACCCGTCATCGCACTGTGGAGCCGGTTGGGATTCCGGCCCGAGCAGCTCGGGGAGGTGGTCGCCGTGACGTCGACCTGTGGCCTGGCGGGCCTGGGAACGGACGATGCCAGGACGGTGATGCGCCACTGCCGGAAGGCGGGGCGGGTTCTGGTCGACGCGCCGTCGTGAGCGCGACAACCGGCACGGCCGGTACAGCCGACGAATCCGGCGTGGCTTCGGCGGCGGCTTCGGCGGACGAGCGGGCCCGCGCCGCCAGCCTCGCCCGCGAGCTCGACGAGCACGCGTACCGCTACTACGTGCTCGACTCCCCGACGATCTCCGATGCCGAGTACGACCGGTTGATGGCGGAGCTCGCCGCGCTGGAGGAGCGGCATCCCGACCTGCGCACGCCGGACTCGCCGACGCAGAAGGTGGTCGGTTCCTACTCGACCCTGTTCACCCCGGTCGAGCATCTCGAACGGATGCTGTCCCTGGACAACGTCTTCGACGACGACGAGTTCCACCAGTGGGCGGCGCGCGTGGCCCGGGAAAGCGAGGTCGACGCCTGGCTCTGCGAGCTGAAGATCGACGGGCTTGCCGTGGACCTCGTCTACGAGGACGGTTACCTGGTGCGTGCCGCGACGCGCGGCGATGGCCGGACGGGGGAGGACATCACCCCCAACATCCGCACCCTGGCGAGCGTGCCGGTGCGGCTGCGCGGGCCGCGGGTGCCCGAGCTGCTGGAGGTGCGGGGCGAGGTCTTCTTCCCGACCGCGCAGTTCGCCGAGCTCAACGCCGGGCTGGTGGCCGCGGGGGGCAAACCGTTCGCGAACCCGCGTAACGCCGCGGCCGGATCCCTGCGGCAGAAGGATCCCCGAGTCACCGCCACCCGGCCGCTGGAGATGATTGTCCATGGCCTGGGCGCGCAGCGCGGCTTCGAGGCCACGTCCCAGTCGGCGGCCTATGCCCGCTTCGCGGAGCTCGGGCTGCCCGTCGCCACCCACTTCGAGGTCCTGGCGGCGGTGCCCGGCGTGCTGGACTACGTGCACCGGTGGGGCGATGCGCGCCACGGCGTGGTGCACGAGATCGACGGAGTGGTCGTCAAGGTCGACTCGTTCGCCCTGCAACGCCGGTTGGGCTCCACCTCGAAGTCCCCCCGCTGGGCGGTGGCCTACAAGTATCCACCGGAGGAGGTCACGACGAAGCTGCGCGATATCCGGGTGAACGTGGGCCGCACCGGCCGGGTGACCCCCTTCGGGGAGCTGGAGCCGGTCCTGGTCGCCGGGTCCACGGTGGGCCTCGCGACCCTGCACAACATCGACGAGGTCGGCCGCAAGGGGGTGCTCATCGGGGACACGGTCGTCCTGCGCAAGGCCGGGGACGTCATCCCGGAGATCGTCGGCCCGGTCGTCGACCTGCGGGACGGTTCCGAGCGGGCCTTCGTGATGCCCACGCGCTGCCCGGAGTGCGGCACCGAGCTGGTGCGGCCCGAGGGCGAGGTCGACATCCGTTGCCCGAACACCGTCTCCTGTCCCGCGCAGCTGCGGGAGTCGATCTTCCATTTCGCCTCCCGGGGGGCGATGGACATCGACGGGCTCGGGTATGAGACGGCGACCGCCCTGCTCGAGGCGGGCCGGGTGCGTGACATCGGCGACATCTTCCACCTGACGCCCGAGTCCTTCGAGGGGCTGCGCGGGTTCGCGCAGAAGAAGATCGACCAGATTCTGCGGGGGGTCGAGGCCGCGCGGCACCGGCCGCTCTGGCGGCTGCTGGTCGGCCTGTCAATCCGCCACGTCGGGCCCACGGCGGCGCGGGCGCTCGCCCGGGAACTGCGGTCGCTGGAAGCGATCGCCGCCACGCCGGCCGAGGACCTCGCCGCGGTCGAAGGGGTCGGTCCGAAGATCGCCGGCGCGGTGGTCGACTGGTTCGCCGATGAGCGGCACCGCGACATCCTCGCCAGGATCGCCGCCGGCGGGGCACGGCTCGCCGACGTCGGCGCGGAGGAGGGCCCACGTCCCCTCGACGGCGTCACCGTCGTCATCACCGGCACGCTCACCGACTGGAGCCGCGACTCGGCCAAGGAGGCGGTCGAGGCGCGCGGCGGCAAGGTCACCGGCTCGGTGAGCAGGAAGACCACCGCCGTCGTCGTCGGCACGGATCCAGGGGCCTCGAAGTACGACAAGGCGCGCAGTCTCAGGATCCCCATGCTGGACGAGGCCGGATTCGCCGTTCTGCTGGCGCAGGGGGTCGACGCGGCCAGCAAGCTCGCCGTTCCCGTGGACGGTCCCGAGAAGGCCGAGACCCCGGTGGAATAACGTGGGGAAGGCTCCCCCACTCAGAAACGGTCCGTCCTGGTCAGGCTCGCGGCGATGCCCGCCAGATGGGCCAGTCGGTCGATCTCGGAGGAGCGGAACCGGGGGCCGCCGGGCCGCCCGACCAGGATCACCAGCCGTTCGCCGCCGACCGGGGCCGCGGCGAGTTCCATGCTGACCGCCCGCCAGCGAGGCGGGAAGGCGCCATCCTCGGCCCCGATCCGCCGCGCCCGTTCCAGCGGCAGCCAGGGCAGGGGTAACCGGACCCGTTCAGGGACACCGAGATCGTCCCCACCGAGGGCCGGAGCGCCCACCGAGGTCTCCCGGACCCGGACGTCATCCGGCCCGACGTGCTCCAGCAGCATCGCCCAGTCGGCGTGGAAGATGCCGGGCGCGAGGTCCGTCAGGGTCGTCGCGGCGTCGTGCGGCCGATCGGTCAGGGCGTCCACCAGGTCGAGGTCGTTGCCGACACCGCCCCCGTCGGCGAGAAACGGCCGAAGCGACTCGACGATTACGCCCGGAACCGACTGGGCGGCGGTGAGGACGCGATCGGCGAGGCCGCCGGGTGGCAGGAGCACGAGCAGATCGTCCACGGCTCCGTCGGCGGTGCGCTCGACGACGGTGATGCTGACGATGTCGATGCTCGCCCTGCCCAGGGCCGTGGCCACCGCGCCGAGCGTTCCCGGGCGGTCCGGCAGCATGAGGCGAAGCAGGTACGACATGTAGCTGAGCATGCGCAAAGGGCATGTCGGCGGGATGGCCGACCGGTCACGTGAAGATAACGTCCCCGCCCGGCCGGAGGCTCCCCCAGGAACCTCGCCGAAGGCGAGGTGACGGAAACCCCGAAGGGCGGCCTAGGCCAGGGGAGCGGCGGGGGGCGGCGTCCGCGGGGGTCCCGCCGCGGCCCGTACGATGACATCACGTCGACGCGGCGATGCGTCCGGTCCCGATCGTCCGCCCGGGGCGCCCCAGGGGTGCATCCGGCCTCTCCCGGTTCCGGTTCCCGCATCCGTCGCGGCGCCCAGGACCAGTCACGGGCCCCGTGCCCACCGCCTACGAAGGGGCCACACGCCATGGCGATCACTCGGGACGAGGTGGCTCACCTCGCCCGCTTGGCGCGGGTGTCGGTGACCGGCGACGAGCTCGACGCGCTGGCACCGCAGCTCGAGGCGATCCTGTCCGCGGTCGCCCGAGTCTCCGAGATCGCCGCCGCGGACATCCCGCCGACCAGCCACGCCGTGCCGTTGACCAACGTCTTCCGGCCGGACACCATCTGCCCGTCGCTGCCCGTCACCGAGGCCCTGGCCGGTGCCCCCGCCACCGAGGACGGGCGGTTCCGGGTGCCCCGCATCCTCGATCCGGACGAATGAGGTCGCCGCCCGCATGACGGAGAACATGACGGAGAACCCGACACCTCCCGGCACGACCGACGTCGTGCGCCTGTCCGCCGCCGCGACGGCGGCCGCGATCGCCGCCGGCAGGCTGAGCGCCGTCGAGGCGACCCGGGCGGCGTTGGACCGCATCGCCAAGGTCGACGAGACCGTCCACGCCTTCCTGCACGTGGACGCCGACGGCGCGCTCGCCGCGGCCCGGTCGGTCGACGACCGGCGCGCGGCCGGGGAGCGCCTCGGGCCGCTCGCCGGGGTGCCGTTGGCGCTCAAGGACGTCTTCACCACCCGAGGGATGCCCACCACCTGCGGCAGCCGCATCCTTGAGGGCTGGCACCCCCCGTACGACGCCACGGTGGTGAGCCGGCTGCGGGCCGCGGACGTCGTCCTGCTGGGTAAGGCCAACATGGACGAGTTCGCCATGGGCTCGTCAACCGAGAACTCGGCGTTCGGGCCGACCCGCAACCCCTGGGATGTCACCCGCATCCCCGGCGGCAGCAGCGGCGGCAGCGCCGCGGCCGTCGCCGCCTTCGAGGCGCCGCTCGCCCTCGGCACCGACACGGGCGGTTCCATCCGTCAGCCGGCCGCCGTCTGCGGTCTGGTCGGGGTCAAGCCCACCTACGGCGGGGTCAGCCGCTACGGGCTGGTCGCCTTCTCCAGCTCGCTGGACCAGGCCGGCCCGCTGGCCCGCACGGTGACCGACGCGGCGTTGCTGCACGCCGCGATCGCCGGTCACGATCCTCTGGACTCCACGAGCGTCGACGCGCCGGTTCCCGCGGTTGTGGCGGCGGCACGGCAGCGCGACATCCGCGGTATGCGGGTCGGCGTGGTCCGCGAGTTCGCCGGCGACGGGTACGACCCGGGGGCCGAGGCCGCCTTCGCTGCCGCGGTCGAGGCGCTGACGGGCCTGGGCGCCCAGGTCATCGAGGTGAGCTGCCCGCACTTCAGCTACGCGCTGCCCGCCTATTACCTGATCGCGCCCAGCGAGTGCTCGTCGAACCTGGCTCGCTTCGACGCGATGCGCTTCGGGCTGCGGATCGGCGACGACGGCCGGGCCGGGGCCGAGGAGGTCATGAGCCGCACCCGCGAGGCCGGTTTCGGCCCGGAGGTGAAGCGGCGGATCATCCTGGGCACCTACGCCCTGTCCTCGGGGTACTACGACGCCTACTATGGCCAGGCGCAGAAGGTCCGTACGCTGATCAGCCGCGACTTCACCGCCGCGTTCGAGCAGGTCGACGTCCTGGTCTCGCCCACCACCCCGACGCCGGCCTTCCCACTGGGCGCGAAGGTCGATGATCCGGTGGCCATGTACCTGTCGGACCTGTGCACGATCCCGTCCAACCTCGCGGGCGGCCCGGCGATGAGCCTGCCGTCCGGGCTCGTGGACGGGCTGCCGGTGGGTATCCAGATCATGGCGCCGCCGTTCGCCGACGACCGGCTCTACCGGGTCGGCGGGGCGCTGGAGGAGGCGTTGGACGCCGAACGCGGCCATCCGCTGCTCGACGAGGTCCCTGCGCTGTGAGCGGGCGCCCGGCGGTCTCGCGGGTCATCCGTGTTCCGGGGGTGGCGGCCGCGGTGACGGGCCGCCGGCCGCGAGGGAAGGGCGGGAAACGGCGATGGTGAGCCTGCGCAGCGGCCGGCAGGACCGGTTCCTGGTGGGCGTGGTGTGGCTGCTCACCGTGCTGGTGCTGGGCCTCGGTATCGCCACGCTCAACCCGGTCCTGCTCCTCTGGGGAGTGCTCGGCCTACCGGCCGCGGTGTTCCTCACCTACGTGCACGTCCGCGACACCCGCCCACCCAGCGACCCCTGAGGAGTTCATCCGGTGAGCACAGTGGCTCCCGCCGGCGCGCTGCCGTCCTACTCCGACGTTCTGGCCCGCTACGAGCCGGTGATCGGCTTGGAGACGCACGTCGAACTCGGCACCGCTTCCAAAATGTTCTGCGGCTGCGCGACGGCCTTCGGTGCCGAGCCCAACACCCAGGTCTGCCCGGTGTGCCTCGGGCTGCCGGGTTCCCTGCCGGTGGTGAACGAGGCGGCGGTGCGTTTCGCGGTCATGATCGGACTCGCGTTGCACTGTGAGACCGCGTCGTGGTGCCGGTTCGCGCGCAAGAACTACTTCTATCCCGACATGCCGAAGAACTTCCAGATCAGCCAGTACGACGAGCCGCTGTGCACGAACGGCTGGCTCGACGTGGAGGTCGAGGGCGAGGTGCACCGGGTGGGCATCACCCGGGTGCACATGGAGGAGGACACCGGCAAGTCGCTGCACGTCGGCGGCGCCACCGGCCGCATCCACGGCGCCACCCACTCGCTGGTCGACTACAACCGGGCCGGCATCCCGCTCGTGGAGATCGTGACCGAACCGGACGTGCGTTCCCCCGAGGTGGCCCGGGCCTACGTGGACGAGTTGCGGGAACTGATCCGGGCGCTCGGCGTCTCCGACGTCCGGATGGAGCAGGGATCGTTGCGCTGCGACGCCAACGTCTCGCTGCGCCCGCGGCCGGCGCCCGGCGGCCCGGACGCTCCCTTCGGTACCCGCACCGAGACGAAGAACCTCAATTCGCTGCGGTCGGTGGAACGCGCGGTGCGCTACGAGATCACCCGGCAGGCCGCGTTGCTCGACGACGGCCAGCGCATCATCCAGGAGACCCGCCACTTCGACGAGGCGTCGGGCCGCACCTCGTCGGGCCGGTCCAAGGAGGAGGCCACCGACTACCGGTACTTCCCGGAGCCGGACCTCACCCCGTTGGCCCTGCCCGCGGAATACGTCGAGCGGCTGCGGGCTGGCCTGCCGGAGCTGCCCGCGGCGCGCCGGGCCCGGCTGATCGCCGAGCACGGCTACACCGCGCGGGATCTGCAGGACCTGCGCAATGCCGCGGTCCTCGACCTGGTCGAGGAGACCGTCGCCGCCGGCGCGGCCCCGGCGACCGCCCGCAAGTGGTGGCTCAACGAGCTGGCCAGGCGTGCCTCGGACGCCGGTCTCCAGCCGCGCGATCTTAAGATCACCCCGGCCGACGTCGCCCGGATCACCGCGCTGGTGGCCGCGGGTGAGCTCACCGACGCGCTGGCCCGCAAGGTCATCGACGGGGTGCTCGCCGGCGAGGGCGCGCCCGACGAGGTGATCGCCGGCCGTGGGCTGGCGATCGTCGCGGACGACGGCGCGCTCACCGCGGCCGTCGACGCGGCGCTCCTCGGCGCCCCCGACATCGCCGAGAAGGTCCGCGGCGGCAAGGTGAACGCCGTCGGCCCGCTGGTGGGCGCGGTGATGAAGGCGATGAAGGGCCAGGCGGACGCGGCGACCGTGCGGCGACTGCTGCTGGAGCGCCTCGGCATCTCCTGACACCGCTTCCCGGCCCTCGCCTTCCCCTGCCCTCGCCTTCCCGGCCCTCGCCCGGCCGATCCCCGATTTGTCGTATTCCAGATGGTTCGCAGGGTTTAGCGCCGTTCGTTCGAGAAACGCCCGACCAGTCGCCGCTGCCCCCGTGCCGTGGGTTGCCCGTCCGTGATCCGAGCTCGGGAGGACCACGTTCTCCCGCCGTGTCGGACCCGCGTGTCGGGTTGCCGACGTCGTACGGCGCGTCGGATGCGAAGGGCCGGAGGCCTCCATAGGGTGGGTCTCCCATCGGGGTGTCACGATCGAGGGGAGAGCGTGCCGCCGTGCCCCTTACACCTTCCGGGTTCACTGCGTCAACCTCCCGCGGCCGGGGCCGGGGCCGCCGGACGGCGATCATCGTCGCGGTCGTCGTCGTCCTGCTGGCCGTCGCCGGCGGCGTCGGCTACGTCCTGAACAACCGCGCCGCCGACCGCGCCGCCGACCGGAAGGTCCAGGCTGCGGCCGACTCCTACCTGGCGGGCTGGCGGGCGCTGACGACTTCCGGTGGGACGGCGACCCCCGGCTCCGCGGCTGTCACCGCCGTCTCCACGCCCGGGAGCATCGACGTCGCGCGCCTGGTGGGCACGATGGCCGAGGTGCGTGACCGCCTGCTCGTCACAGCGGCTACGTTCACCCCGGGCGCGATCAGCCGCGGCGGCGAGACGGCGACCGTGCCGTACCTGGCCAGGCTCACGCTCTCCGGTCTGCCGACGCCGCTGGAGTACACCGGGGCGCTGCATCTCGTCTCGACCGGCGGCGGGTGGCGGGTGAAGGCTGATCCGGTCTCGGTGCATCCGGCCCTGCGCCCAGGGTTGCACCTGGACCGGACCGCCTCCACGGGTAAGCGGGGGGACCTGCTCGACGTGGCGGGCCAGCCGCTACGGGACTCCTCCGACCTGGCGGGCAACCTCGTCGGTCGAACGGCGCCGCTGTCCGGGTTGCAGCGGGTGTACGACGGCCGGCTGCGGGCGCAGGGCGGCGCGGTCGTCGTGCGGGACGCGAAGAACGCGACCGTGCAGACGCTGCACACCTATCCGATGACCGACGGCGAGGCGATCCGCACCACGATCGACTTGCGGGTCCAGCAGGCCGCCGAGGCGGCCCTGGCCACCGCGGCCCGCCCGACCGGGGCGATGGTCGCGATCGACACCCGCACCGGCGCCATCCTGGCCCTGGCCAACCATCCGCCCAGCGGGTCGAGCCGGGCTGTCCGGGGCAAGTACCCACCGGGTTCCATCTTCAAGATCGTGACGGCCACCGCCGCGCTGATGAACGGCAAGGCGCCGGACACGTCCCTGGACTGCACCCAGACGGTCAGCGTCGGCGGGCGGACCTTCCAGAACGCCGAGGCCGAGCAGTTCGGCCCCATCCCGCTGCGGACCGCGTTCGCCAGGAGCTGCAACACCGCGTTCATCCGGCTGGAGGAGTCACTCCCGGACGGCGCGCTGGAGAAGGCCGCCCAGCTCTACGGCTTCGACGGCCGCCCACCGCTGGATATCGCCAGCGTCGGGGGGATCTTCCCGACCCCGCGCGACGCGGTCGAGTCGGCGTCGGCGTCGATCGGCCAGGCCCGCATCGAGGTCTCCCCGCTGCAGATGGCGAGCGTCACCGCGGCGGTCGCGAGCGGTACCTGGCACCAGCCGTTCGTCGTCGGCCAGTCGGCGCGCAGCAACCCCATCCCGCCCGTGGTGCTGCCCCCGCTGCGGGACTTCATGCGGGCGGTCGTCACCGAGGGCACCGCCGCGAAGGTCCCGATGCCCGGCGAGGCCTTCGGGAAGACCGGCACCGCCGAGTACAAGGACGGCAACCCGCCGCCGACCCATGCGTGGTTCGTCGGCTACCGGGGCGACGTGGCCTTCGCGGTGGTCGTCGAGGACGGCGGCTTCGGCGCGGAGACGGCCGCGCCGGTCGCGGCCAGGTTCCTCACCGCGTTGGACGGTGGCGAGATCGGTGCGCCCGGCTCCGGCGGGCAATGACCTGGCTGGCCCCGTGCCCGGCTGGCCCCGTGCCCGGCGATGCTTGACGTGGGGCGGGAACTCCGGCAGGGTAGAGCTGTGCTTCTCGGGATTCTCGTACGCTCAGAGCGCGCATAGTCGACTACGTCGACCTGTGCGCCGCCCCTCAGTGCCTCTCGGCACGAGGGGCTTTTTCGTGCAGTGAGTACTGCCTCGTGCCAAGCCTGCGTGGTCGTGCTCAGCTGGCAGAGCCGTGCCCGGCGGGCCCGGTCCCGCCGGTCCCGCAATGCCAGCCGAGATCGCCACGCGTCACGCACATCCCCGGCCTGTCAAGGAAGACGACCAGATGACACGAAAGATCACCGGAGCCCAGTCGCTCGTCCACTCCCTTGAAGCGGTCGGAGCCGATGTGGTCTTCGGCATCCCCGGCGGTGCGATCCTGCCCGCCTATGATCCACTGTTCGACTCCACCCGGGTGCGGCATGTCCTCGTCCGGCACGAGCAGGGCGCGGGTCATGCGGCCGAGGGGTACGCGCAGGCCACCGGGCGGGTCGGGGTGTGCATGGCGACGTCGGGGCCGGGGGCGACCAACCTGGTGACCCCGATCGCCGACGCCTACATGGACTCGGTGCCGATCGTGGCCGTCACCGGGCAGGTCCCCAGCGCCTCGATCGGGACCGACGCCTTCCAGGAGGCGGACATCTGCGGCATCACTCTGCCGATCACCAAGCACAACTTTCTGGTCCAGTCCGCCGACGACATCCCGCGGATCATTGCGGAGGCGTTTCACCTGGCGGCGACGGGCCGGCCCGGACCGGTGCTCGTCGACCTGCCCAAGGACATCCTGCAGTCGGTCACCTCCGTGCTGCCGCACGATGTCTGGCCGCCGGCCCTCGACCTGCCCGGTTATCGTCCGGTCACTCGCCCGCACGGCAAGCAGGTGCGTGAGGCGGCGAAGATGATCAGCGCTGCCCGGCGCCCGGTGCTCTATGTTGGCGGGGGAGTGCTCAGAGCCCGCGCTGCCGCGGAGCTGCGGACGCTGGCGGAGCTCACCGGCATCCCGGTGGTCACCACTCTCACGGCCCGCGGCGCCTTCCCCGACTCCCATCCCCAGCACCTGGGCATGCCCGGTATGCACGGGTCGGTCGCCGCGGTGACCGCGCTGCAGAAGGCGGACCTGCTGATCACTCTCGGGGCCCGCTTCGACGACCGGGTGACCGGCAGGCTGTCCTCCTTTGCGCCCGGTGCCGCGGTCATTCACGCCGACATCGACCCGGCCGAGATCGGCAAGAACCGGACCGCGGACGTGCCGATCGTCGGTGACTGCCGTGACGTGATCAACGAGCTCGTCGCCGCGCTCGTCCTGGAGGAGCGGCCGGACCTCGCCGCCTGGTGGCGGGCGCTGGACGGCTGGCGCCGGACCTACCCGCTGGGCTACGACCAGCCGGCCGACGGCTCGCTGGCCCCGCAGTACGTCATCGAGCGGCTCGGGAAGATCGCGGGACCGGAGACCATCTTCGCCGCCGGCGTCGGGCAGCACCAGATGTGGGCCGCGCAGTTCATCTCCTACGAGAACCCCTACACCTGGCTGAACTCCGGCGGCGCCGGCACGATGGGCTACGCCGTGCCGGCCGCGATGGGCGCCAAGGTCGGCCGCCCCGACGCCACGGTGTGGGCCGTCGACGGTGACGGCTGCTTCCAGATGACCAACCAGGAGCTTGCGACCTGCGCGCTGGAGGGGATCCCCATCAAGGTTGCCGTCATCAACAACGGGTCGCTCGGCATGGTCCGCCAGTGGCAGACCCTGTTCTACGACAAGCGGTACTCCAACACGGAGCTCGGGACGCACCCGGACTCCCCGCGGACCGGCGGCGCAGGGGCGTCTGGGCGGGGCGCAGCCGCGTCCAGGAGGGTGCGGGTGCCCGACTTCGTCCGGCTGGCCGAGGCGTTGGGCTGCGTCGGGCTGCGTTGCGAGACGGCGGCGGATGTCGACGCGACGATCGAGAAGGCGATGGCGATCGACGACGCCCCGGTCGTGGTGGACTTCGTCGTGCATCCCGACGCCATGGTGTGGCCGATGGTCGCCGCCGGCGCCAGCAACGACGACATCCGCATCGCGCGCGACACGGCGCCGGACTTCGACTACTCCGGCGACGCCGAGGTGAACCTCTGATGACCCGCCACACCCTGTCCGTGCTGGTGGAGAACAAGCCCGGGGTGCTGGCCCGGGTCTCGGGCCTGTTCTCCCGGCGCGGGTTCAACATCGAGTCACTCGCGGTCGGGCCGACCGAGCAGCCCGACATCTCCCGGATGACGATCGTCGTCGTCGTGGAGGACCTGCCGCTGGAACAGGTGACCAAGCAACTTAACAAGCTGATCAATGTTTTGAAGATCGTCGAGATGGATACCTCCGCCTCGGTGCAACGTGAGCTGATGCTCGTGAAGGTGCGCGCCGACCTGTCGGTGCGGTCCCAGGTCCTCGAGACGGTCGCTCTGTTCCGTGCCAAGGTGGTCGACGTCGCCCAGGACGCCGTCACCATCGAGGCGACGGGAACCCGCGAGAAGCTGGACGCCCTCATCCGCATGCTGGAGCCGTTCGGAATCCGGGAACTGGTCCAGTCCGGCCTGGTGGCACTCGGCCGCGGATCGCGTTCGATCACCGATCGCAGCCTGCGAGCGGTCGACCGCCCGGCCTGACCGGGACCGTCGCGCGTCTTTTTCCTATCTACTCAACGAGGAGATTCCCTACGATGGTCGAGATCTACTACGACGACGACGCCTCGCTGGACATCTTGGCCGACCGTAAGGTCGCCGTCATCGGCTACGGCAGCCAGGGCCACGCGCACGCGCTGAACCTGCGCGACAGTGGCGTCGACGTGCGGGTCGGCCTGCCGGCGGACAGCCGCAGCCGGGCCAGGGCCGAGGAGGAGGGCCTGCGGGTCCTCACCCCGGCGGAGGCGTCCGCCGAGGCCGACATCATCATGCTGCTTACCCCGGACACCACCCATCGCACGATCTACGCGGAGTCCATCGCCCCGCACCTCACCGCGGGCAAGGCGCTGGCGTTCGGGCACGGCTTCAACATCCGCTACGGGCTCATCGAGCCGCCGGCCGGCGTCGACGTGTTCATGGTCGCTCCAAAGGGGCCGGGTCACCTGGTACGGCGGGTCTTCGAGGAGGGCAAGGGCGTTCCCGTCCTCGTCGCGGTGGAGGCCGACGCGAGCGGCAACGCGCTGGCCGTCGCGCTGGCCTACGCCAAGGGCATCGGTGGCACTCGGGCCGGTGCGCTGAGGACCACCTTCACCGAGGAGACCGAGACCGACCTGTTCGGCGAGCAGGCCGTGCTCTGCGGCGGCGCCAGCGCGCTCGTGCAGGCCGGCTTCGAGACCCTCGTCGAGGCGGGCTACACCCCGGAGGTCGCGTACTTCGAGTGCCTGCACGAGCTCAAGCTCATCGTCGACCTGATGTACGAGGGCGGCATCTCCCAGATGCGGTACTCGATCTCGGACACCGCGGAGTACGGCGATGTCACGCGCGGCCCGCGCGTCATCACCCCCGCGGTGAAGGCCGAGATGCGCAAGATCCTTGACGAGATCCGCGACGGCACGTTCGCTCGTGAGTGGGTGGCCGAGGACGACAACGGTCGGCCGAACTTCACCAAGCTCGTGGCGGAGGGCAAGCAGCACCCGATCGAGCAGGTCGGTGCGAAGCTCCGGCCGATGATGTCCTGGATCGCCTGATGTCCTGGATCGCCTGATGTTCAGGATCGCCAGGTAGATCCCGCGGGTCGTCGGGCGGATCGTGCCCTCTCGGGGGCGGCCGTGGTGCGCTGCCGCCGTCCCCGGGTGCGTGCCGTCTCCGTCCCGGTGCCGGGCACGCCGTCGCCGTCGGTCGGCGGAAAGGGTTCGGAGTCCACGGCGGGCGTCGGTAGGCTGGGCCCGCCGCGTCGTGCGGTGCCCGCAGTATCCACGTTCATCATCGCCAGGCCGAAGGCCACGTGATCACGCCTCGTTCCGCGTCGCCTCCCGGTCTGACCCGAGGTCGCTAGGAGAGGTCCAGTGCCTGTCGTACTCGTTGCCGAGGAGCTCTCACCGGCCGGGCTGGAGGTGCTGTCCGGGGACTTCGAGGTTCGTCACGTCGACGGTGCCGACCGGTCCGCGTTGCTGCCCGCCATCGCCGACGTCGACGCCGTGATCGTCCGGTCGGCCACCAAGATCGACGCCGAGGTGCTCGCCACCGCGGGAAAGCTCAAGGTCGTCGCCCGGGCCGGCATCGGGCTGGACAACGTCGACGTCGCCGCCGCCACCCAACGCGGTGTCATGGTGGTCAACGCGCCGCAGTCGAACATCGTCAGTGCGGCCGAGCACGCGATCGCGCTGCTGCTCGCCGTCGCCCGGCGGGTTCCCGCGGCCAACGAGGCACTGCGCGGCGGCGAGTGGAAGCGCTCGAAGTACGTCGGTGTCGAACTCGTGGAGAAGACGGCCGGCGTCGTCGGCCTCGGGCGGATCGGCGTGCTCGTGGCGCAGCGGCTCGCCGGCTTCGGGATGAAGGTCATTGCCTACGACCCGTACGTGTCGGTGGCCCGTGCCGCGCAGCACGGCGTGACCCTCGTCGACCTCGACGAGCTGCTTCGGCAGAGTGACATGATCACGATTCATCTGCCCAAGACGCCGGAGACGCTCGGTCTGATCGGCACCGACGAGCTGGCCCGGACCAAGCCCGGTGTCATCATCGTCAACGCGGCGCGCGGCGGCCTTGTCGACGAGGCGGCGCTTGCCGAGGCGGTCCGCTCCGGTCAGGTCGGCGGCGCGGGCATCGACGTCTTCGCCAAGGAGCCCACGACGGCCTCCCCGCTGTTCGGGCTCGACAACGTCGTCGTCACCCCCCACCTCGGCGCGTCCACCCAGGAGGCGCAGGACAAGGCCGGGCTCGCCGTCGCCCGTTCGGTGCGGCTGGCGCTGCAGGGCGAGTTCGTGCCTGACGCGGTCAACGTGCAGGCCGGTGGCGTCGTGGCCGAGGACCTCCGGCCGGGTCTTCCGCTCGCGGAGAAGCTCGGGCAGCTCTTCTCCGGCCTCGCGGGCAGCCTGGCCGCGGCGATCACCGTCGAGGTGCGTGGCGAGATCGCCGTGCACGACGTCTCGGTGTTGCAGCTCGCGGTGCTCAAGGGCGTGTTCACCGATGTGACCGAGGAGCAGGTCACCTACGTCAACGCACCGCTGCTGGCCAAGGAGCGCGGGGTCGACGTGGCCCTGGAGACCGCCGAGGACAGCCCCGACTATCACAACCTCGTGACTGTGCGAGGAGTCCTCGCCGATGGCACGCCCGTGTCGGTGAGCGGCACGCTTGTCGGCTCGCGGCAGGTCGAGAAGATCACCGCGATCGACGGGTTCGAGGTCGACATCCAGCCCGAGGCGCATCTGGCGTTCTTCCGCTACGAGGACCGGCCGGGGATCGTCGGCGCGGTCGGTGCCCTGCTCGGCGAGGCGCACATCAACATCGCCAGTGCGCAGGTCAGCCGCCTGCAGGCCGGCGGCGAGGCGTTGATGTCGCTGTCGCTCGACGACGCGGTCGCCCCCGACATCCTGGCCGAGATCGCGAAGATCATCGGCGCGTCCTACGCCAGGGCCGTGAGCATCAGCAGCGAATGACTCCTGGGGGAGCCGTGGGGGCCTTCGGCGGTCCGGGGTGTTCCTCGGGTTGCCGTGGATTACCTGGGCTGGATGGGGTTTACCAGGGACACCCGCGGGCGATCCAACGGTAGGCGGTCGATTGGGTACGGGTGGCGGTGGCGTGGGGACGTGATCCAGGTGATCTTTCCGTGGAACGCGCGCCGTAGTCGTGGTGTCGGGTTTACCGTGGCTAGTATGGCGTCGCGGCATCAGGACCCGTTCGAGGGGCTTCGCCTGGATGAGCGATTCGTCCGCGGAGCCCGGTTTCTCGAACCGTCCGCGGCCGAGCGCAGCCGGCAGCACGGCCGGCCGGCTTCCAGTCGCTGTCAGGTCGTCCCAGCTCCCCGGGGTCTGCCCGGCTTTTTCCATCGGCTGGTGGCGCCGCCCAGACCGCCGGGCCGCCCCCGCCAGATCGCGAGGATGGTCACGTTCCTGGCCATCATCGTCGGGATGATCACCATCACCGTCGTCGCCCTGCGGCAGACGGCGAACCGGACCAGTCCGACCGCCGCACGGCTGGCGCCGACCACGTCGTCGGGGTCCTCTGTGGCCGCCACCAGGCAGACCGCCGTACCGGCTGCCACCGGCGCGCTGACCGGTCCCCCCGCCGGCTTTGGGCTCAGGCCGGACCTGCTCGCGGCCCTGCGGCCGGGTGACTGCCTGAACTGGACCCCCTATCCGGCGGGCTCGCTCGCCTCGGTTGATCCGGTGGTGCCCGTCCGGGTGAGCTGCGGGGAGCCCCACATCGACGAGGTCACCCGGATGGTCGACCTGGCGGTGCTCTTCCAGCGCTGGCCTGGCGCGTCGGCGATCGCCGAGGTGACGGACGAGCGCTGTGCTGGAGCACTGCGCGAGTTCGCCGGAGCCGTCGACAGCGCTCCGCACCGTACCGCCGGCACGATCTACCCGTCCGAACCCAGCTGGCAGCACGGTGCACACGCAGCCGTGTGCACCGTGCGCACCGGCGACCTGCGGCCCCGCAGCGGTCCGTCCCGTGTCCCCGGCGCCGTCGCAGCACCTGAGTTTCCTCGCGGTCGGCCGAACATCCGGTAACGTTGATGCGCGATGCGTGCGCTGCTTCTCCTTAGCCGCCGCGGCGGGGCCTGATACCTGAGCTGGCTTCCCCGTCGCGGTGTTTTCGTGTGTCAGCGTCGGGATCCTCGCCATCACGGCGGTCCAGCGTCCAGGTGCGGCCTGACGCTCCTCTGCTGATTCTCCGCGGATCCTCCGGCATCCAGTCACCCACGTCGCGAACCGTGTGATCACGGTCGCGGGGGACTCTTTCGAGGAAGCAGGAGCAGGAATGACCACGCAGCAGCTGTCCGGCATGCCGGTCGAGAAGTATCGTCCGTTCGTCCCCGTCTCACTTCCCGACCGGACCTGGCCCGAGCAGACGATCACTCGTGCCCCGCAGTGGTGCAGTGTCGATCTGCGCGACGGTAACCAGGCACTGATCGACCCGATGACCCCCGCCCGCAAGATGCAGATGTTCGAGCTGCTGGTGGCGATGGGGTACAAGGAGATCGAGGTCGGGTTCCCGGCGGCCAGCCAGACCGACTTCGACTTCATCCGGCAGCTGATCGAATCCGATCGTATCCCGGACGACGTCGTCATCCAGGTCCTGACGCAGGCGCGGGAGGACCTGATCGAGCGCACGGCCGCGTCGCTGGTTGGCGCGGACCGGGCGCTGATCCACCTGTATAACTCGACGTCCACGTTGCAGCGGCGGGTGGTGTTCGGTCTTGATCGGGCTGGGGTGACCGAGATCGCGGTGCAGGGCGCCCGGTGGTGTGCCCAGTACGCCGAGAAACTGCTGGACGGCACCGATGTGCGCTGGCAGTACAGCCCGGAGTCGTTCACCGGCACCGAACTCGACTACGCGGTGGAGGTGTGCGAGGCGGTTATGGACGTGTGGGCGCCGACCCCGCAGCATCCGGTCGTGCTGAACCTGCCGGCGACGGTCGAGATGTCGACCCCGAACGTCTACGCCGACCAGATCGAATGGGTCGGGCGGAACCTGACCCGCCGGGATGCCGTCGTGCTGTCCCTGCACCCGCACAACGACCGGGGCTGCGCGGTCGCCGCCGCGGAGCTGGGGGTGCTGGCCGGCGCCGACCGGGTTGAGGGCTGCCTTTTCGGCAACGGGGAACGGACCGGGAACGTCTGCCTGGTCACGCTGGGGATGAACCTGTTCTCGCAGGGGATCGACCCGATGATCGATTTCTCGGACATCGACGGGATCCGACGCGCGGTGGAGTACTGCAACCAGCTGCCCGTCCATCCCCGTCATCCCTACGGGGGCGACCTCGTCTACACCGCCTTCTCCGGCTCCCATCAGGACGCCATCAAGAAGGGTTTCGAGGCCATGGAGCGCACCGGCCAGATCCGCTGGGAGGTGCCCTACCTGCCGATCGACCCGAAGGACGTCGGCCGCTCCTACGAGGCGGTGATCCGGGTGAACAGTCAGTCCGGCAAGGGAGGGGTGGCATACCTGCTGAAGTCCGAGCACTCCCTGGACCTGCCGCGCCGGCTGCAGATCGAGTTCTCCGGTGTCGTGCAGCGCCACACCGACTCCGAGGGCGGCGAGGTGACGGCCGAGGAACTCTGGACGATTTTCCGCGGCGAGTACTTCCTGGACGGCGCGGAGGGGTCCGGCCTGCTTGAGCTGCTGGGCTCCCGGACGACGGCGGCGTCGGGCGATCGGGACGAGGTCTCCGTCTCGGTCCGTTTCCAGGGGGGGGCCGACATGGTGATCACGGGAACCGGCAACGGCCCCATTGACGCGTTCGTCGCGGCGCTCGCCAGCCGCGATCTGACCGTGCGGATCCTGGACTACAACGAGCACGCCCTGGGCTCGGGAGCGGATGCGCGAGCGGCCGCGTACCTCGAGGTGGCTGTCGACGACCGGATCTTCTGGGGAGTCGGGATCGACGCCAACATCGTGACGGCGTCCCTGCGGGCCGTGGTGAGTGCCGTGAACCGGGCTGCCCGGGACCGTTCGGTGCCCGCCGCGCGGACGTCAGGGGACGAGGCACAGCCGGCGGCCACGCCTCTGGCCGGCTGACACGCGCCTGCCTGCCCGTCGTGTCGGGCGAGGGCACCCATCGGAGAACCGGTGGGTGTCCCTCGCCTCGGCTGGTGCCCGCGCGGGCTGGTCGTGGTGGTGGCGCTGGTAGCGCTGGTTAGTCGTGGCGGTCCGCCGGTCCCACGTCGTGGATATTCTGGCGGATCTCGTCCAGCATCGACTCCGGGATATCCGTCATACCATGATCAACTCGTGCGTGGGTGTCGACGGAACGGAGAAGATCGTCTTCGGTGGGGGCGACGATGCGCGTCTCGCAGTCGTGCATGATCGCACCACAGTAGAATTGTTTCATGCTCGGGCGCCGGACGGTGATCTCTGCTGACGCGGAATGACTCCTGGTCGCTGGGCTCGGCGACATGAGCGCCTGCGCGGTCCAATAACGGTTTCGCCTCATGTGGACATTTCCGCGAGCCGTAGCATCAGCCGCTCCATCCGTACCAGGCCGAGTGGGCGCCCCATCTCGGTCACGATTATCACGGGATCGAATCGGCTGGCCCGGGCCCGCGTCATGGCTCGACGCGCGACCTCGGTCACCGGCTCCTCGGGCCGCGCGAAAAGCGTCGTGGGAACACGGCGCGGTTCTGTGCCGCCGCCCGGGCCGCCGGACAGATGCAGGGCGACTGGTCGGCATCGGTTGGAGACGATGATGGTGGCTCGAGGCGCCCGGTCACCGTCCGGTCCGGCCGGATCATCGCCGGCCGCGAGACCGTCCCGGTTCCGGGCGGCGCTCATGGGACAGGACGGACAGTCCGCGGACATGGCGCACCGACCGGATTCACCTATGCTGATCGTGACCTGTTCCATCAGGCTCTCGATGCTCGCGGCGTGGTTGCTGCGTTCCGAGAACTGGTGGATACGCCGAGCCACGGTTGGGTCGAGCTGCTGCCAGTCCCGGGAGGGACGCCCGAGCAGGAATCCCTGGCCGAGCGGAACCCCCAGCGCGACCAGCATGCCGAGCTCGTCGAACCGCTCGACCCCCTCCGCGATGACCCAGGCGTTGAGCCGGCTGGCGAAGGTGCCGACCAGCTCGGTGAGGGCGATCTTGACTTGGTCGTCGTCCACGTTGACCACGAGCGAGCGGTCCAGCTTGACGAAGTCGGGGCGGATTCGCGCCAGCTGCCGCAACCCGGCGTAGCCCGAGCCGACGTCGTCCATCGCCACGAACGCACCGAGGTTGCGCAGTGCGCCCGCGGTGGTCGTCAGGCCGGTGGTGGCGTCGAGGTCGACCGCCTCGTTGAGTTCTAGGACCAGGCGCCGCAGGTCCGCGCGCTGCCAGACTGCCGTGACTTCTGGTGTGGTGAGCAGATGGGGCAGGACGTTGACCGCGAGGAAGCAGCGGTCGGGAAGCCGGTCACGCGCTTCCAGCGCGGCGGCGAGGACACGGGCCTCCAACTGGGCCGCGAGCCCGAGCCGGTCCGCCTCGGCGAAGACG
>NZ_CDXDOR010000068.1:0-7474 GCF_978021225.1 Frankia sp. CeTa3Moorea
CTCCGGCTCGGCCACCCCCTCCGGCTCAGCCACGGACCGCGGGGCCGGCGGGGTGGTACGCAGCGACCAGACGATAGCCACGATCAATGTCACCGCGATGACGCCGAGCGACAGCGCGATCGGCGGGTGCCACACGTCGGTGAGCAACATCTTCACGCCGATGAAGGCCAGGATGAACGCGAGCCCCGTCGCCAGGTGGTGGAAACGATCCATCAGACCGGAGAGCAGGAAGAACAACGACCGCAGCCCCAGGATGGCCAGGGCGTTGCTCGTGTAGACCAGGAACACCTTGTCGGTCACACCGAGCGCAGCGGGCACCGAGTCGAACGCGAACAGGACGTCGGCCGTCTCGATCATGACGAGGACCGCCAGTAGCGGCGTGGCGACCAGCTTCCCGGCACGCCGAAACACGAAACGCTGCCCCTGATAGTCGTCGGTGACCGGAATGACCTTGCGCAGCAGCGCGACCGCCCTGCTCCGGCCCGGATCCATCTCGACGCCGTTGCCCCGGAGCATCGTGACTGCCGTGTAGAGCAGAAAAGCCCCGAAGACGTAGATGACAAAGCTGAAGCGTTCGAGCAGCGCGATACCGGCCGCGATGAACAGGAAACGGAGCACGAGCGCTCCCAGCACACCGTAGAACAGGACGCGGTGCTGGTAGGCGCGAGGCACCTTGAAATAAGAGAAGATCAGCGCGAAGACGAAGAGGTTGTCGACGGACAGGCTCTTCTCCAGCAGCCACGCGGCGGCGTACTCGCCGGCGGGCCCCGGGCCCTGCCAGGCCCAGATGACACCGGCGAATCCGATGCCCAGCGAGACCCACAGAACGCTCCACCACGCGGCCTCGCGAAAGCCGATGACGTGAGCCCGACGATGTGCCAGCAGGTCGATGGTCAGGAGTGTGAGCAGGACGCCGACGAAGGCGGCCCAGGCCCAGGGGGGCACGTACACAGGTGATCTCCAGTGGTGTCGGAACGCGGCGCCGCGGGCACGCGGCGCGGAACGGTGTCGCCCTGACCGACCGGGCCCCGTTGCCAGCAGCCGGTCAGAGCACACTTCACCCGGCGATGGTCACGCCGAGGAGTAGGAGGGGAGCCGGGTGCCCGCCGCGGCGGGCGGTCAGCGCCAGAAGCCGCCGGGGTGGGCGGGGCGGACCGTGGTGGCGCGCCCGCGCAGCGGGGCGGTCTCCACCGCCTGGTTCAGCTCCACCGGGCCCACCGTTCCGATCAAGCGGAGGCGACCGTCATCCGGGGCGGCGTCGAGGACGACGACGCAGCCCGCGGCCGGCCGCTCCAGAAGTCGGCCGGTGACGCCCGTCAGCTGCTCGTCCGGACGGGCGGTGGCAACCATCTCCAGCGGAATCATGACCCGGTTGATCCGGGCGAGACCTCGATCGTCCATCGGCACGGCGGCGAGGTCACGCAACAGCACCACCCCGGCGAGGGATCCGTCGAAGTCCTCGACCCCGAACACCGCCCTCCGCGAGGGCAGGACGACCTCGTCCAGCGCGCTCGCGACGGTCGTCCAGGCGGACAACGGCGGCGGCGGCGGGCTCATCACGTCCCGGACGGTCAGACCCTCCAGCGCGACGTAGGCCCGCTGCTGCGCCTGGGCGAACCGGGAGGTGCCCAGCGCCAACCAACCCAGCAGGACGGCCCACAGCGCGACGAGCCCAACCAGGAACGACCCGACCACCCCGACGGCGATCAGCGACCAGCCAGTGATCACGCCGGCGCGGGCCGCGGCCTGCTCGGCGCGCGCACGACTGCCGGTGCGGCGCTCCACCCGGGCGGCAATCAACCGGCCGCCGGAGCTGCGCGGGGAGGGGAGGACGTCGACGAGGGTCACCAGCAGCGCGAAGGTACCCACCCACAGGGCCACCTCCCCGGCCAGTTCCCAGGTGCCGGCGGGTGCCAGGGCGCCGAGCACGACGAGCAGGGCCCCGGCGGCGGCGGTGACGAGCAGGCCGGCCCGCGCGATCCGCGCCTCGACCTGGGTACCGACCTGGGTACCGACCTGGGTGCCCATCCCCGGCGCGGGATCGAGGGCCGCCACGGGCGGCGGCGCGAGATCGATGCCGCGGGATGCCGGGTGGGGGGGTGCCGGGCGCGGGGCAGCCACCACGCTCGCGGAGCGGTCGGGTGCGCCGGCCAGGACCAGCCGGCTTCCGAAGGCGCCGAGGGTGATGCCGAGAGCGGTCACCCCCGACCGGCGGGCCGACCGGGCCCGCATCAGATCGGCGGCCAGCAGGACGCCCACGAGCAGGCCCGCCCCGATCAGGCCGCCGGACAGGTAGGCGAATCCGGGCCGGCCGGGCACGGTGGCCGGCAGCGTGATCGCGGAGAGGAGGATGGTGACGATCGCCACCGAGATAGCCAATCCCGGACGCACCGTGATCGGCGGGAGATGTCCCCGTCGGGTGGCGTCATGGGTGGTCATGTCCGCTCAGAGCTCCTAATGAGTTCTTTCACCCTTCACCTGGCCGCGGTCACGACCAGGTGTCACACATGCTCAACGCCTAGCCTGCCCTTCAACGTCCCGGCAGACACCGCAGGGAGTCTGCGACTTTGCCTACGATCTCGTTGCCGAGGTTCGGCAACATCGAAGTTCGGCATCATCGAAGTTCGGCATCATCGAGGGAGGAGACCGGCGGGTGGAGAGGGAGGAGAGCGGCAGGTGGAGAAAGTAGAGGAAGTAGCCCGGCCGGCTGAGATCACCGCGGTCGACAACGACGCCCCGGCGGGACTGCCCGGGACAAGCCTCACCCGGCTCCCCCGGGCGGCCGTGCTGGCCGCCGCCGACGCCCGGCTGCACGCCGGCCTGCTCGGGGACTATCTCGACGTCCTAGCCTCCGCCGCGGACAGCGGACGGCGGCTGTCCGCGGCGGAGCTGGATACGTTCCGTGCGCTCGGCCGGACGGCGGCGGAGTCCGGCGCCGCGCTGCGTGCCCTCGTCGACCTCTACCTCTCTGCAACCTGGCGGATCTGGCCGTCGCTGCCGGCCGTCCGGGCAGCCGACCGGGCGGCCCGCGAGCTCGGCCGGGCTTCGAGCGGCCCGGCACAGCCCGGTCAGCCCACGGATGCCCCGCGCTCCATGGCCGAGGCCGTCGGCGCCGTCTCGAGGACCCGGGCGGCGGCCTCGGCGGTGCTGCGGGCCAGCGACGACGTGGTCGCCGCCGTTTGCGAGGGCTACGAGGCCGCCCGCACCGCCCGGGCCCGCTTCGAGGAGGCGCTGCGCCGCGAGCTCGTCGACGACCTGCTGACCGGCACGTCGGAGGTGGGGCAACTACTGGAACGGGCCGGTACGTTCGGCCTGCGCCTGGAGGCGCCGCACGTGGTCGTCGTCGTCGCGGGCAACCGCCGGTTCCTCGACGGCCGCGGCCTGACCCGGTCGGCGGAGGCGACACTGCGGGAGCACTGTCCGACCGACCCGCTGGTCGCCACCAGGAACGGTCTGCTCGTCTGCCTCATGCCCGAGGAGAACGACCTGACCCGGTTCCCGGCCGGTGCCGCCGCGAACCTCACCTCCCCGGCCGGCCGGCCGGCGCCGGGAGCCGGGCCGCGTGGGCGCCGCCGCCCGGACCTGCCGAAGACCGGCGACGCGGGATTCTCCCCGCTGCCGGCGTTCGCGCTGGCGGAGGGCACGGCCACGGCGGCCACGGCGGCCACGGCGGTGACGACGATGACGGCGGTGACGGCGCTGGCCCGGCGGCTGCAGGCCGAGCCCGGGCTGGTCTGGCGGCTGGGGGTCAGCCGGGGGCGCAGCGGGGTCGCCGGGGTCCGCATCGGGTTCGAGGAGGCCCGCGGCGCCGTCGACATCGCCGGGCGGCTCGGGCTCGACGGGCACGTCGTCCACGCCGACGACCTGCTCATCTACAAGGTCCTGCTGCGTGACCGGGAGGCCCTGGCCGAACTGGTGGACGCGGTGCTCTCGCCGCTGCGCACGGCGCGGGGCGGCGCCGGTCCGCTGATCGACACCCTCGACGCCTACTTCACCACCGGCGGGGTGGCGCTCGCGGCGGCGCGGCGGCTGCACCTGTCCGTGCGTGCCCTGACCTACCGGCTGGACCGTATCCACGCCCTGACCAGGCACGACCCGGCCTCGCCTACCGACCGTTACGTCCTGCAGACCGCCGTGCTCGGGGCACGGCTGATCGGCTGGGATCCCTCGGCCGACTGACCGCGCCCCGGCTGACAGCGGCTGGTCCCGCGGTCCCGGGGGGCGCGCGGGGGACCGGGCGGAAACCGTCGGAGGCCTGTGGTGTGCTAGGAGCCGTGAGCACAACGTTCGAACGGCCCACCATCGACATCGAGCGGACGCGGGCGCCGTTCCAGGTCGTGTCCGACTTCTCCCCGTCGGGCGACCAGCCCGCCGCCATCGACGAGCTGGCCCGGCGGGTCGGGGCCGGCGAGTCCGACGTCGTTCTCCTCGGCGCCACTGGCACTGGGAAGTCCGCGACCACCGCGTGGCTGGTCGAGCGCCTGCAGCGGCCGACGTTGGTGATGGCTCCGAACAAGACGCTCGCCGCGCAGCTCGCCAACGAGTTCCGGGAGCTGCTGCCGCACAACGCCGTCGAGTACTTCGTCTCGTACTACGACTACTACCAGCCCGAGGCGTACATCGCGCAGACGGACACCTACATCGAGAAGGATTCCTCGATCAACGAGGAGGTGGAGCGGCTGCGGCACTCGGCGACGATGAGCCTGCTCACCCGCCGGGACGTCGTCGTGGTCGCGAGCGTCAGCTGTATCTACGGACTCGGCACGCCTCAGGAGTACATCGACCGGATGGTGCGGCTGAGGGTCGGTGACGAGATCGAGCGAGACCTGCTGCTGCGCCGCTTCGTCGACGTGCAGTACACCCGCAACGACCTCGCCTTCACCCGCGGGACGTTCCGGGTCCGGGGGGACACGGTGGAGATCTTCCCGGTCTACGAGGAGCTCGCCGTCCGAGCCGAGATGTTCGGCGACGAGATCGAGCGGCTCACCTACCTGCATCCACTGACCGGGGAGGTCGTCCGCGAGGCGGAGGAGATCTACGTCTTCCCGGCCACGCACTACGTCGCCGGGCCGGAGCGGATGGAGCGGGCGATCGCCGGCATCGAGGCGGAGCTCGCCGAGCGGCTGGCCACCATGGAGCGGCAGGGCAGGCTGCTGGAGGCGCAGCGGCTGCGGATGCGCACCACCTACGACATCGAGATGATGCGCCAGGTCGGGTTCTGCTCGGGCATCGAGAACTACTCCCGGCACATCGACGGCCGCGAGGCCGGGAGCCCGCCGCACACCCTGCTCGACTACTTCCCCGACGACTTCCTGCTGGTGATCGACGAGTCGCACAACACCGTCCCGCAGATCGGCGGGATGTACGAGGGCGACATGTCCCGCAAGCGCAACCTCGTCGAGCACGGGTTCCGGCTGCCCAGCGCCATGGACAACCGCCCGCTGCGGTGGGAGGAGTTCCTCGGTCGCATCGGCCAGACGGTCTACCTGTCGGCGACCCCGGGCCCCTACGAGCTGGGCCGGTCCGTCGGCGTCGTCGAGCAGATCATCCGGCCTACCGGCCTGCTCGACCCCGAGGTCGTGCTCAAGCCGACGAAGGGGCAGATCGACGATCTCGTCCACGAGATCCGGCTGCGCGCCGAGCGGGACGAACGGGTCCTGGTCACCACGCTGACCAAGAAGATGGCCGAGGACCTCACCGACTACCTGCTCGAGCTCGGCATCCGGGTGCGGTACCTGCACAGCGAGGTGGACACCCTGCGCCGGGTGGAGCTGCTCACCGAACTGCGCCGCGGCGAGTTCGACGTGCTCGTCGGGATCAACCTGCTCCGCGAGGGTCTCGACCTGCCCGAGGTGTCGCTGGTGAGCATCCTCGACGCCGACAAGGAGGGCTTCCTGCGCTCGGACAAGTCACTGATCCAGACGATCGGCCGGGCCGCCCGTAACGTGTCCGGGCAGGTCCACATGTACGCGGATGCGATCACCCCGTCGATGCGCCGCGCCATCGACGAGACGAACCGGCGGCGCGAGAAGCAGATCGCCTACAACACCGAGCGCGGGCTGGACCCCCAGCCCCTGCGTAAGAAGGTCGTCGACATCCTCGACGACATGGTTCGCGAGTCGGCCGACGGCGAGCTGATCGGCGGCGGCCGGTCGCAGTCCCGCGGCAAGGCCCCGGTTCCGGGGATGAAGTCGCGCGCCGGCAGGGAGGGTGCCGCCGGCCGGTACGCCGCCGAACTCGCCGGCCTGCCCTCCCACGAACTCGCGCAGCTCATCCGCCAGCTCGACGACCAGATGCACGAGGCGGCGAAGGAGCTGCAGTTCGAGCTGGCCGCCCGGCTGCGCGACGAGATCGCCGAGCTGAAGAAGGAGCTGCGTGGCATGGGCGCCGCCGGCGTGCAGTGATGCCGTGAGCGCCGGCCTGCCACGATCAGCCGGCTGGGGCGACGGTATCCGTGGCGACGGTCCCAGTCTTGGCTGCGGCCTTGGCGTCGCGGCGGGCCAGCAGGTCCTGCCAGACCTCCTCGATGCGGGCGTCGAGGTCGTCCAGGCTCCCACCGTTGTCCACCACGATGTCGGCGACGGCCCGGCGCTGGGAGTCCGTGGCCTGGTTCGCCATCCGCGCCAGCGCCTGGTCGCGGGGCAGGCCGCGGGCCTCGAGGCGGTGCAGCCGCAGCTCCCGCGGCGCCTCGACGACCAGCACCACGTCGTAGGCCCCCTCGGCGTGCACCTCGACGAGCAGCGGGATGTCGTGCACGGCGATCCCGCTCGGTGGCACCTCCCCCATGCGCCGCGCCGTCTCCTCGCGGATCAACGGATGGACGATCGCTTCGAGCCGGCCGCGGGCGGCGGGATCGGCGAACACGATCCGGCCGAGCGCCTCGCGGTCCAAGCCACCGTCCGCGTTCGCCAGTTCGGTGCCGAACTCCGCCAGGACCGCGGCGAGCCCCGGGGTGCCGGGCGCCACCACGTCCCGGGCGACCTGGTCGGCGTCGATCAGCAGGGCGCCCCGGGCCGCGAGGCGCGCCGACACCGCGCTCTTGCCCGAACCAATGCCACCCGTCAGACCTACTGTGAACACATCGCCGAGTCTGCCAGCTCCCGGAGCCAGCCACCCGACCGGTCCGCCCGTCTGCGCCCTCGCGTACTTGGCAGCTCGCGTACTTGGCAGACTGTGCGGATGGAGGCTGCCCCGGTCGCGCATCGGCTCTGGCCGGTCCTGCTCACCGGCACGCTGCTCGGTCTCGGTGCCCTCGGCCTCGCCCTGGCACCGGCGCTCGCCGATTCGGCACCATTGCTGCTCGTCGCGCTGCGACCCACGTGGGCGATCCTGCTGCTGGTCGGCGGCACGGTGCCGTTCGTCCCCGCCCTGCTGATCGCCGCGTTCTTCCGCGGGCTGATCGACGTCGGCTACTTCGGTCTGGCCCGCAACAACATCCGCTCGGTGCTCCTACGGCGCCTCAGCACCCGTCCGG
>NZ_CDXDOR010000068.1:7801-24546 GCF_978021225.1 Frankia sp. CeTa3Moorea
CGGCGCTGTCCCGCCGCGGCACCCAGCGCCCGCTGCTGTGGTTCTGCCTGCTGAACACCAACGCGGCGGTGGACGCGGCGCTCGGCGCCGGCGACGTCCCGCTGCGCCGGTTCCTGCGCTTCCTGGTTCCCGGCTCCCTGCTGTCCTCGGCCCTCTACCTGACGGCGGCGCGTGCCGTGACGCCATGGACGCACGGCGTTGTCACCTGGCTCGACGAGAACATGACCTTCCTGATCCTCGGCAGCCTCACGTTGGCGATCATCCAGCTGGGGGCGCGGACGGTCCTGCGCCGTCGGGGTCGGCTCCGCGCTGCATCCGATTCCCCGCCCGGCTCATCGCCCGGCCCCTCGTCCGGCCGGCATCGCGGCTAAGGCGGTAACGGAACGTTTCCGGCTAACCAGAAGAAGGCGGTGGACTGGCACTCTCTGGACATCCTGCGTCGCAGGTAGCAAGGTCGGTGACTCCGGGGTCATCCGCGGCCGTCGACGTCCGCGGGAATCCACCCGGCGATCACCTCACGCTACGGAGTCGACAATGCCCTGCCCCCGCCACGCCCTGCCCTGCGCGGTCCCACCCCACGTTCTCGAACGCATTGTCCGCAACGGCACCGAGGAGCAGCGTTCCCGGGCCCTGTCCACCCTGCTCCAGGACACCTCTCATCGCACCATCCGGGTGCATAACGCCCTGATGCGCTCGACGCGGCGCGGTGCCGTCCCACCGCGGCTGGCACCCGCGACCGGCCCGCGGCGCACCGTCAGCGACGCGGGCGGCACCGAGATCCTGCCGGGTGCGGTGGTTCGCGAGGAGGGTGGCGCCGCGATCGACGACACGGCGGTCAACGAGGCCTACGACGGCCTGGGCTCGACGTTCGCGTTCTACTCCGACGTCCTCGGCCGGAGCTCCATCGATGACGAGGGGATGGCTCTGCTCGCCACCGTGCACTACGGCGACCACTACGAGAACGCCTTCTGGAACGGCCGCCAGATGGTGTTCGGCGACGGCGACGGTGAGCTGTTCAAGCGTTTCACGGTGTCACTCGACATCATCGGTCATGAACTGACCCATGGCGTCACCGAGGACGAGGCGGCGCTGATGTATGTGAACCAGTCCGGCGCGCTCAACGAGTCGATCAGCGACGTCTTCGGTTCCCTGGTGAAGCAGTACGTCCGCGGCCAGACCGCCGAGCAGGCCGACTGGCTGATCGGCGACGAGCTGCTCACCGACGCCGTCCAAGGCGTCGCGCTGCGGTCGATGAAGGCCCCCGGGACCGCCTACGACGATCCGGTGCTCGGCGACGACATCCAGCCGGACCACATGGACCGCTACGTCCGGATGACCGCCGACAACGGCGGCGTCCACATCAACTCGGGCATCCCGAACAAGGCATTTTACCTCGCCGCGACGGCTCTTGGTGGATACTCCTGGGAGAAGGCCGGCCACATCTGGTACGAGACCCTGCGCGCACCGCAGATCCGGCCGAACACGACGTTCCGCGCATTCGCCTCGGTGACCGTGCGCCAGGCCGGCCTGCTGTTCGGTGCGGACGCGCGGAAGGCCGTCTCCGAGGCGTGGCAGGCCGTCGGCATCGCCGTCCGCGCATCCGGGTAATTCGGACCATCACGCCCGGCGGCATCGGACGTCACCGCCCGGAACCACCTTGCCCGCCTTCGCGGCCCGGGCCCGCAGCAGCTCGCGGATGCGCTCCGCCGGCAGCGGAGGCGAGATCGCCTCTCCCTGCAGCAGGTCGCAGCCGAGGTCGACCATCATCGTCAAGGTCCGTTCGTCCTCGATGCCCTCACCGACGACCCGCAGCCCCAGGCGATGTCCCAGATCGAGCACGGAACGCACGATCGCGGCGTCGGGCAGGCTCCCCCGGACGTCCGTGACGAACCCCCGGTCGATCTTGACCTCGTCGAACGGCAACGTCTTGAGGATCTCCATCGAGCTGTACCCGGTGCCGAAGTCGTCGAGGGAGAGCGCCACTCCGTGGGAGCGCAGCTGACCCAGCATCGTCGCCGCACGCGCGGGCTGGGTGACCAGGGCGCTCTCGGTGATCTCCAGGGTGAGGACGTCGGGGGCCAGCCGGTGCGCGGCGATCGAGTCCGAGACCACCCGGGGAAGGTCGTCGAGCACCAGCATCCGGGGGGAGAGATTGACCGACACCGGCAGGTGCAGGCCTCCCACGTCCCAGGCGGCACACTGCCGCAGCGCCTCGTCGAGAACCCACCGGGTCAGGTCCGCGATCAGGGGGGACCGCTCGGCGATCGGCAGGAACTCGCCGGGGGGGAGCAGCCCACGGCTCGGGTGCCGCCACCGCAGCAACGCCTCGGCACCGACGATCCCACCGGTCCGAGCCGACTGGACCGGCTGGTAGTACAGAACGAGCTCGTCGCGGCCGATCGCGGCGCGCAACTGGGCGTTCAACGCGATCTCCTCGGGCCGCACCCCGGCGATGCCGGCCTCCCACAGGCCCACGCTCTCCCCGACCCGCTTGGCCCGCAGCAGAGCCGCATCGGCGCAGCTCATCAGGGTGGCCATGGTCGCGCCGTCGCGGGGGGCCACCGCGATGCCCACCGAGGCGTCCACCTCGACGTCGACCCCGCAGACCTGGAAGGGCCCCTGGATCTGGCGGAGGACCCGCCGGCCCAGGGTGCGCCGCCGCCCGGCAGCTAGGGCCGCGGGCAGGGGGCCGCGGACGGCCGGCGCGCCCGACAGACCGAGCGGGACGGGTGAAGCGGATGAGGCGGATGAGGGGGACGGCGCCGGGGTGATCTCGGGTCCGCGGAACACCAGCGCGAACTCGTCCCCGCCGGCCCGACCGACGAACACCGGCCTCGGGGTCAGGGTCGGCAACGTCTCGGCAATCATCCTCAGCAGCTGGTCACCGCCGAGGTGACCAAGCGCATCGTTGACCTCGTGAAACCGGTTGAGGTCCACCAGGACGAGGACAGCCTCGTTCCCCGCGGCGTTGATCTTCGCAACGGCGGACTGCCCGATTTCCATCGTCCCGCCCCGATTGGCCAGGCGGGTGAGGGGATCGGAACGGTTCTGCAGCAGGCCCTCACGGAACAGGGCCTTCGCCACCGCGCCCACGAGCACGACGGCGGCGATGGTGGAGAACATGGGCGCGGCGGCCTCGGCCAGTCCGTCGTGGGCGATGACGCCGGCGACGACGGCACCGCAGACGGCCGCGGTGCCGGCGACGGCCCAGCCGACGGGGACCAGAGCGGCATAGGCGCACAGCACCGGGAACCAGGTCAGGTAGGTGTCCGCGTTCCGGCCGGGCGCCGCGCTCGCCAGCGCGAAGGCGAGCGCGGCGGCGAGCGAGGCGACGGCGACGGGCGGAATCCAGCGCCCTCTCGGGTTAGCCACCAGCCCGACGACAGTGTTGCCGACCGCGACCACCAGACCCAGCCAGCTGCCCCAGCGCAGATGACCCGGGGAGCCCGGAATGCACCCGGCGAGCAGGAAGAGCACCGCCGCGATCGCAGGGGTGACCACGAGAAAACGCCGACGGCCGGCGAACGTACGCCCGCTGATCAAAAACAGCTTCCTCCCGCGCTGACCCGCGATGAGCCCGACCGAACGGACCGAGCGGATCAGGCGGGCCGAACGGAGACGAACCGCACCGAGCGGGACGTCGCCCCGGGTGTCGCGGCGACCCCGCATCCGAGAGATCACGGTGCACGACGGCGACAGGACCGGGTCAGGTTTCCTTCCAACATAGCCGTCGATCCGGCGTGACCGACATCACGGCCAGCAGTTTCCTGGCACCGATGCAATTTCACGGCACCGATGCAATTTCACGGCTCGGTACAATTCCTCGACCGATACCGGATACGAAAGGAAATCCGGGAAACCAGCGGATTAATTCAACACAAAAATGGCATCCGGGGTACAGGAACGCTCAGTGACAGGAAGGCTCAGTGAGCCGCGTCGTCCCAGGTGCGGCCGGCGCCAACGCTCACGTCGAGCGGCACCGACATGGTGTACGCGGAGGTCATCTCGGCCCGGACTAGCCGCTCGATCGCCTCGTACTCGCCGGGCACGATCTCGAGGACAAGTTCGTCGTGCACCTGGAGCAGCAGCCGGGAGGCGTACCCCCCGGCACGCAACGCCCGGTCGACCCCCAACATCGCAATCTTGATGATGTCCGCGGCGGAACCCTGGATCGGCGCGTTCAACGCCATCCGCTCGGCCATCTGCCGCCGCTGGGAGTTGTCACTGGTCAGATCGGGCAGGTAACGACGGCGGCCGAGGATCGTCTCGGTGTAGCCGTCCTTGCGAGCCCGTTCCACGACCCCACGCAGGAAGTCGCGGACCCCGCCGAACCGGGCGAAGTAGGCGTCCATGTGCTCCCGGGCCTCGTCCGGCGCGATGCCGAGCTGCCCGGCGAGGCCGAACGCGGACAACCCGTAGGCCAGGCCATACGACATCGCCTTGATCCGCCGGCGCAACTCCGGGTCGACCTCGGAGACCGGCAGGCCGAACGCCTCGGCGGCCACGAAGGTGTGCAGGTCCTCGCCGGAGCCGAACGCCTCGATGAGGCCCTCGTCACCCGAGAGATGAGCCATGATCCGCATCTCGATCTGCGAGTAGTCCGCCGTCAGCAGCGTCTCGTAGCCCGCGCCGACGACGAAGGCCCGGCGGATCTGGCGCCCCTCGGCCGTCCGGATCGGGATGTTCTGCAGGTTCGGGTCCGCGGAGGAGAGCCGGCCGGTCGCGGCGATCGTCTGGTTGAACGTGGTGTGGATGCGCCCGGCGTCGTCGATCATGGGGATCAGCGAGTCGACGACCGTCTTGAGGCGGGCCACGTCACGGTGCCGCAGCAGCACCGGCAGGAGCGGATGGTCGGACTGGACCGCCAGCCAGGCGAGGGCGTCGGCGTCCGTGGTGTAACCGGTCTTGATCTTCTTGGTCTTGGGCAGGCCCAGCTCGTCGAAGAGGATCTGCTGCAGCTGCTTGGGGGAGCCCAGGTTGAACGGCCGGCCGACGATCTCGTGGGCCTGCGCGGCGACCGCGCTGACCTCGCCGCCGTAGCGCTTCCGCAGCTCGGCCAGGTGCTCGGAGTCCACGGCGATGCCGGCCCGCTCCATGCCGGCCAGGACCGTGACCAGCGGGAGTTCGATGTCCCGCAGCAGGGTGGCAGCGGAGCGGCGTTCAAGGTCCGCGTCGAGGGCGTCGGCGAGCTCGAGGCAGGCCCGGGCCCGCACGGCGTCCGCGTGCGCCTGGTCGGCCTCGCCGGAGCCGTCGAGGGTCAGCTGCTGGCCGCCCGGGACGGGGTCGGCGGACAGGTCGCGATGCAGGTACCGGGCGACGAGATCGGCCAGGTCGAAGGACCGCTGGCCGGGCAGAGCCAGGTAGGCCGCGAGCGCGGTGTCGCTGGTGACGCCGGCGAGCGGCAGGCCGAGCTCGGTCAGGGCCAGCATCGGCCCCTTCACGTCGTGGGCGGCCTTCGGCTGGTTCGGGTCGGCGAGCCAGGCGCCCAGCGCCGCCACGTCCGCGGGGGTGAGCAGCGTCGGGTCGATCCAGGCTGCGGCACCGCCGGCCGCAGCCAGCGCGAGACCGGCGAGCACGCCGGTGCCGCGCCCCCAGGTGCCCCGGGCGTGCAGGCCGGTACGGCCGGCTCTGTGGGCGTGCTCGGCGAGCCACCGGGCCACCTCGCCCGGCCCGAGCACGGTCAGCTCGATCTCGAACCCCTCGTCGGCGGCAGGCGGCGCGATCGCGAGGGCCGCGTAGAGCCGCTCCCGCAGCACCCGGAACTGCAGCGTGTCGAACAGCTGGTGGACGGCCTCCCGGTCCCAGGGCCGCATCCGCAGGCCGGCGGGGACGACGTCGAGCGGCACGTCACGGGACAGCTCCGTCAGGGAACGGTTGCGGATGACCTCGGACAGGTGGGCGCGCAGCGACGCCCCGGTCTTCCCGCCGATCTCGTCGGCATGGTCGACCAGTTCGGCCAGCGAGCCGAACTGCTGGATCCACTTGGTGGCGGTCTTCTCCCCCACCCCCGGCACCGACGGCAGGTTGTCGGAGGGATCCCCGCGCAGGGCCGCGAAGTCCGGGTACTGCACCGGGGACAGGCCGTACTTCGCCTGCACTTCGTCGGGGGTGAAGCGGACCATGTCGCTGATGCCCTTGCGGGTCATCAGCACCGTCACCCGCTCGTCGACCAACTGCAGCGCGTCACGGTCACCCGTGACGACCAGCACGTCCATCCCCTCGGCCGCGCCCAGGGTCGCGAGCGTGGCGATCACGTCGTCGGCCTCGTATCCCGGCGCGCTGACCCCCGGCACCGCGAGGGCGTCGCACACCTGGTGGATGAGGCTGACCTGGCCGACGAAGTCGGCCGGGGTCTCAGCCCGACCGGCCTTGTACTCGGCGTACTGGGTGTGCCGGAAGGTCGGGGTCGGCAGGTCCCACGCCACGGCGACATGGGTCGGCCGCTCGTCGCGCAGGACGTTGATGAGCATGGAGGTGAATCCGTACACCGCGTTCGTCGGCTGGCCCGTGGTGGTGGAGAAGTTCTCCACCGGCAGCGCGTAGAAGGCGCGGTAGGCCAGCGAGTGCCCGTCAAGCAGCAACAACCGGGGCGTCGCCGGGGTCGGCTTCGCGGGGCTCGATGGCGCGGGACTCGGCGAGGGCGCGGCCGGGCCGGCCGCGGTGGCCACGGTGGCGGACGCTGCCGGGCTCCCGGACGGGGACGAGGTGGGGGACGAAGTGGTGACGGACACGCGGCGAGTTTAGGCCGTGGGTCGGACAGTTTCGCCGCGAGCGGGCGGACCGACGCGTCGACCACGTCGCTCCGTCACGTCGCTCCGCCGATCGGTCAGGTCCGCCGATCGGTCAGGTCCGCCGATCGGTCAGGTCCGCCGATCGGTCAGGTCCGTCCGGTCACGGTTTGACGAGGGAGCTGACCGGGCCGAGCACGGTCCGTTTCCCGGCCCGGACCTCGTACACGTAGACCGTCGAACCCTCGACCTCACCATTCTTCCGGAATCTGATGCGCTTGGTGACCCCGGGAACGTCAACCGAGCCGAACCGGGCGAGCACGGCCTCCCGCGTCGCGCCGCTACCGAGCCCGCGCAGCACCTCGATGACGGCGTTCGTGGCGTCATAGGCCTCGCCGGAATAGGTTCCAGGCCGCGCATCGGCGTTGATCGTCTTGTAGTCGGCGACGAACCCCGCCGCCGCAGGATCGCTGTTCGGGTCACCGCAGGGGCAGGTCAGCAGCATTCCCTCGGCGTTGCCGGCACCGGCCTGGCGGATGAGCTGGTCGTCGTTCGCGCCGTCGCCGCTGACGACCTTCCCGGTGTACCCCTTGCTGCGCAGCGCCCTGGTCAGCAACGCGAGTTCCGCGTAGTAGCCCGAGTAATACACGGCATCCGGATTCTCCGCGAGGATCTTCGTGGCCTGGGACGTGTAGTCCTTCGTCGGATTGATGCCGTCGTGGACCACGCGGATGCCACGACCGGTCAGAGCCTTCTCGAGCGCTCCGGACAAGCCGGTGCCGTATTCGCTCCGGTCGTCGAGAGAGTAGACCTTGTCCGCCTTCACGACCTTGGCGAGGTATTCCGCAGCGGCGGATCCCTGCACGGTGTCCGGGGCGATGACCCGGTAGAAGCTGGTGAACCCGAGATCGGTGAGCGCCGGATTGGTGGCCGACGGGCTGACCGACAGCAGCCCGGCCCTGCTGTAGAGCGGCTCACTCGACTTCGTCGGTCCGGAGAAGACGGGGCCGACGACGCCGATGACCTTCGGATTGTCGATCAGCTTCTGTGCGGCGGTGGGCCCCTGCTCGGCCATACCCTGATCGTCCGAGGCGACCAGGCGCAGCCTGAACGGCAGATCCTTGCGCCGGTTCGCCAGCTCGACGGCGGTCAGCACCCCGTCGTAGGCGTTGATGCCGAGCTGCTGGTTGTCGCCGGAGAGCGGCCCCTGAAAGCCGATGACGTATTCCTTTTTCCCGTCGTCACCGGACGAACCACCGCCGCAGCCGGCAAGGACGGCCGCGGCCGTCAGCACACCCACGGATCCGAGGGCCCCCCACCGCGTCACGCTCGGTCGGGGCACGCCCCGTCGCCGTCCAGGACCCGTCATGACACGCCCTCCCACAGCACATCGCTGCCGCCACCGCCCCCTCGGCGTCAGAACCCGGTCCGCCGCCACCGCATCATTGGCAACCGATCGAAAGCGGATAGTGACGAAAACGTAACCTTCGGAGAGGCGGAAGGGAAGCGCAACGTGAGCGTGTCGTAACTTGAAGGAGGTTTCGCCGGTGGGTCCGAAAGCGAACGACCTGATCGGAGAAGCGAACGACCCGGCAGAACCCGCAACGGCCTGGTCGGAGGATGCCGGTCGCCGCAGCCATTGCGGCAGCCGCCGCAGCGTCATCGCCGGTCGGTCAGTTCTCCGTCTTCAACGGGACGAATCTGCCGCCGAGTACCGTGTAGAGCACGGCCGTGGGCGATCGGGTGTCCCCCCAGCGGTCGAAGGCGACGGAGCCGATGATCCCCGCGAACGAGCCGCTCCCGATCGCCGTCACGAGGTCGTGCCTGGTGGCCGCGTCCACGGTCGTCCGGCCCGGCAGCACCGTGGCCGCTGCGCGGATGATCGCCCTGGCGGCGTCGTACGCATAGGCCGCGACCGCGGGGATGGCCTCGGCCCGCCGCAGCTCCAGCTCCGCGGCGGGCTCGTTCACCCCGGACGTGCCGCGGGTACCGGCGGCCGGCGGCCCGTGGGGCCCTTCCTCCAGGCCCGGCCCCGATGCCGGTGCCGATGCCGGTGTCAAGATGCCGTGGACCGCACTCGGGGTGGTGGTAGCGCCCCGGCCGGGCGAGGCGGTCTCCGCTGGATCCTCCTGGCTCCGCAGGTCCGCAGGGTCCTCCTGGCCCCGCGGGCCCAGGGTCCCACTCGGCCGCCCACTCGTGCCAGGCGATTCCACGCCGCCCGAGGCCCCTGGGCGGGTACTGCCCTCGTCATCCGCCGGTCCCCCGAAGCGGTCGGAGTAGTCCGCGACGAAGGCGCCTGAGGACGGCAGCCGAGTCGGCGGGACCAGTGGACCGATGATCAGGTCGCCGTCGGCCGCCGACCTCGCCTCGTCGGTGTAGCGGGACTGGAGCAACGCGTCCGAACCGAGTACCTGGATCGACGTTCCCGCGTCGGCGAGCCGGGCCCGCAGTTTCCCGGCGAAGGCCGCACCCGTCGAGACATAGACCAGATCGGGGGCGTCCTCCTCAATCGCCCGCGCGGTGCCGGCGATCTCGGATCCATCCGTCTCGTCCCCCCGGACCTGGTATACCGATGTCACCGACGCGCCGAGGGCGGCGGCGCGCGCCGCGAAGCGGGCGCCCAGGGTCGTGCCGTATCTCGGTTCGCCGTCGACGACGGCGATACGCTTGCGGCCGAGCGTCCTGACCGCGTACTCGGCGGCGACCCGGGCCTGGCGCTCGTCCGTTCCGGCCAGGCGGAAGTAGGACGGGAAGGGCCGGGTGCGCGGCCGGGAACCGGAGTCGGTCAGTGTCGGGTCCGCGTTCGACGGGGAGACGACGGGGATACCCGCGGCGCTCAGCGTGGGCAGGGACACCTTCGCGACGAGTGAGCTCAGCGGCCCGACCACGCCGATGACCTGATTGTTCGCCACGAAGGCGTCCACGGCCTGCGCTCCCCCGTCCGGACGGGACAGGTCATCGTGGGCGGACAGCTCGATGCGCCAGCCCGGGATGGCCCCGGACTTGTTGGCCTCGTCGACCGCGAGCGTGACGGCGTTGCGCGCGCTCACCCCGTCCGTGGAGAGATCCCCGGACAGCGGCGCCATCACACCGAGGGTGGCGACCCGGATGACGCCGGCGCCGCCAGCGCCGCCGTCGGCGTCATCGCCGGCGCCGAGGCTGGCGGCCAGCGTGAACCCCAGGACCGAGGGCACCGCGAGGATCAGGACGGCGAGAGCCGCGAGCGCCGCGCGCCCGCGACCGGTGCGCGATCTGGCCCGGGTCCACCGCCCGATCGAACCGGCCATCGACGCGAGAGACGCCCGCGACGAATCGCTCACCCGGCTTCCGGGATCACGGACACGGAGGTCACGGACACGGAGGTCACGGACACGGAGGTCACGGACACGGAGGTCACGAGCTCGGCAACGCCTCGCCCGACAGCACGGCCTCGGCGACCGCCCGCATCGTCCGGCGCTGGTTCATCGAGGTGCGCTGAATCCAGCGGAAGGCATCCGGCTCGGTCATGCCGTGCTCGGTCTGCAGCACGCCCTTGGCCCGCTCGATGATCTTCCTGGCCTCCAGGCGCCCCTGCAGGTCCTCCACCTCGGCCTCGAGGCTCACGATCTCGGTGAACCGGCTCATCGCCATCTCGATCGTGGGCAGCAGGTCCTTCTTCTGGAACGGCTTGACCACGTAGGCCATGGCGCCGGCCTCACGGGCACGTTCCACCAGCTCCCGCTGGCTGAAGGCGGTGAGGATGACGACGGGAGCGATACGGTCTTTCGCGATCTTCGCGCCGGCCTCGATGCCGTCCATCCTCGGCATCTTCACATCGAGGATGCACAGGTCGGGGCGGAGCTTGCCGGCGAGGTTGACGGCCATCTCGCCGTCGCCCGCCTCCCCGACCACCTCGTAGCCCTCCTCCTGGAGCATCTCCCTGAGGTCGAGCCGGATCAGCGCTTCGTCCTCGGCGATCAGAACCCGGCGTGGGTTCGAGGAGGGTTGGCTCATCGAGTCGGACTCCTGGTCTCGGAGGTGCGTCCCTAGTGTGACAGGACGGACGATCGGGGTGGCCGTCCCGCCCCGGGCACGGAGGGCGGGAGGTCGAAACGCACCCTACCCGGATAGAGTCTTCAAGGAGAGGTTCCGGCCAGGTTCGACGGCGGTCTCCTCGCCCTCGTCCCGCCCGGTTCCTCCGCCCGTTCCACTTGCCCCAACTCGCCCCTGTTACGTCTGATCCAACACGCTCCACCCGCCGGCCCCGGTACTCCAACGGCAGAGAGACGGTGCTCAAACCACCGACAGTGTGGGTTCGAATCCCACCCGGGGTACCAGATAGATCGTTTTCGAACCTTGGTCACGGTCAAGCCTTGGCCACGGTCAAGATCCCCAACAGGGTCCAGATCGTGGCCGAGGTTTGTGTCCGCGGCCGGACCGGGCTTGTCACTGTCCCAGCCCTGCTCATGCCCGGCGCGGCCACCACCCCTGGCCACCGCCCGCCGAAACGCCTCTCCTGTCAGCGCGGCGTAGGGCTCGCGGAGGCATACGCCGGTTACGGCCGTCCCGTCCTCTTCGACCTCCGCCAAGAGCTTCATGAAGAAAGCCTGGTTACTCATGCGCCGCACCTGCGGCCCGGACAGCTGGTACACCTCGCCGCACCGGCCGACGAGCGTCAGGGCAACGGTCAGCGTGTCCGCAATCCGTTCGTAGATCATCTCGGCTGCCCGCAGGAAACGCTCAGCGTTCTTCAGTTCAGTAGCGATTCAGTAGCGATGCGCTCCTGCTCCTCGCGCCCCAGATCCTCTGGGATGCTCCCCATCACCACGCCCCGAGCCAGTCGCCGCCGTTCCTCGGCCAGCTCCGTCACTCGGCGCTTCGCCGACTGGGTCTCCGGTTCAGAACGCTGGTGCTGGCGGTCAAGCTCCGTCCGCAGCCCCGCGCGGATTTTCTCCTGTTCATCCTCGTCAAGACGCACGCCAGCATAGAAACGCTCAATGGGCGCTTCCTTCCGACGCCGTCGACGAAGGCGCGTCAGTGGTGGTGGCCGTGCCGGCCAAGGGTCTCCACGGGGGTCGCGCCGGGGCGGGTCCACTGCGGCACGGGGCGGCTGGTCGGTCCCCAGGTGGCGTTCCCGTCCGCGTCCGAGCGCCAGTACCAGCAGATCGGCGAGCCATGCCCACCGACCGGCGAGTCGGCCGCAGGGGCCTCGGGCCAGCCCTCGGGGTTGTCCTCCCACGCCTCGCGGCGGCCGTAGGGCGTCATGTCGAGCAGGCCGAGGGACCCGTTGGCCGACTCGTTGCCACGGCCCGTCGTGGAGTAGGTGAGGAACACGCGGTCGCCGTCGCGCAGGAAGCAGGTGATGTAACCCATGCTGCCGCCGACCGGCGCGTCCACGTCGCGCACCGAGTACCAGGGCTGGGTGTAGCCCATGAACTCGACGTAGGAGGCCACCTCGTCCCACCGGCCCGTGGTCAGGATGGCGAACGAGACGCCGCGGGCGTTGAGGTAGACGGCGTCCTTCAGGTGCCAGGCCGTGGTGGTGCAGCCCTCGCACTGCCCCTGGTGCGGCGCGCCGTCGTACCACATGTGCTTGTAGACCACGAGCTCGTCGCGGCCCTGGAACAGGTCCAGGAACGGGACCGGGCCGTCGGGTCCGACGACCTCGACCGTCCCGTCGAGCTCCACCATCGGCAGCCGGCGGCGGGCCGCGGCGAGGGCGTCGCCCTCGCGGGTGTGGGCCTTCTCGCGGACCAGAAGCTCGTCACGGGCGGTCTGCCAGGTGGCCAGGTCAACGACGGGCGGCCGGCCAGGCAACGCGGTGGTCGGGTCGTCCGGTGTGGTGGTCATGGTGTCCTCCGTGGTGTCTCGTGCCGGGCAGCGTCGTACGACGTCCTACGACGGTCGCCAGAACAGACTCGCGACCCGGCCGGAACGCATCGCGGCAGGGGGCGCCCTCGGCCAAGCCTGCACGGACCAGGTCGGGCCGACAAGTTCACAGACACGCTCTGGCACAGGCCACTGACAGCTCACCCAGCCCTCTGGACTGGGATGGCAAGGCCACCGTGCGCCGCGAGCGGCCACTCGATGCAATCCTATGGTATGGATCTGTCACCTCAGGCCACGTGGTGCGCCCGAGTATCTCACCGCGCCGGTAAGGGCATCGACGAGGGCGAGTTTGTGCTGCGGGGTGGCGCGGAACGTGCTTTGGCAAACTGAGGATCGAGCAACGGCGCCGTGAGGAGGCAGGGTGACCGCGAATACCGGTGGGGGACCACTTTCCCATCTGCCCGTCGCAGGCGCGGACGTCGAGATCTGGGGGATCAACGACTTCCTCGCCTCCGACGAGCGGCGCCCGACCAGTTTCATCACCAATTTCGGTAACTGGCAGGTGCCCGACCCGGTCGCTGCTGCCCTCGCGTCGAGGGTCGCGCACCTGGAATGGTTCCACGACACGGGGGAACTAGTCGCGATCGGTGACGTTCCCCATCGAGGGGCGGCGACCGTCGAGATCCCGCGCGTCGAAGGAGTGGTCGGGGAGCTGGCTGACATGGTCGCCGGTCCGTTCGGCAGCGGCGGCATGTCGTTCCGGACCGCCGACGGCGCGGTTCGCGAGTTCCCCGAGATGGTTGTCTCCGAAGGCACCCGCGTCGCGGTGTTGGCGGTCATCAAACAGAGCCCGCGGGTGCACGGGGTGCTGTGGGACTGGCACCGCTGGCACCGTCGCCCCGAAGGATGGGCCTGGCTGGAAGAGCGCCTGCTCAGCACTCGCCGCACGACAGGCGGCAACGACTGATCAGGGACCGGGACAGTTAACCGGTCGCTGCAGCGTGCCTTCTGCTCCTCTCACTCCTCGGGCACGGGCGGACGGCCGTGATGGCGTGGTGGGTGCGTGCGGAACAGGACGATCTGCGTAGCCGTAGGCGGGATCGCTCCAGCCGGGCACACGTTTGATCAGGCGCTCACTGTATGGGCATCAACGCGGATCGTGAAGGCTGTCCGCGATCCGGCCCAGTCCCACCGCCGCGCTATGACCGGTTGGGCGAGGCCGCCGGGCATCAGTGCTCTGCTTGCCGGATGGCGTGTTACGGCTTGCGGGCAACACCGCCGTAGATGCTGACCCGCGCTTCGGTCAGCTCCTCGACGGCGCTGCCGTCGGCCCGCCAGCGGTGAACGACCTGAACCCCGGGGTCGACCAGCTCCAACCCGTCGAAGAAACGTTCGACTTCGGATCGGCTGCGGGGCTGCACCGAAATCCCCTTCTGCCGGTAGGCTTCCGCCGCCCGTTCCGCGTCCGGATCATAATCTCCGGTGCCGTGGGTGAGGACAAGGTAGCTACCCGACGGCAACGCGTCGAGGAGCCGGCGCACGATCCCGTAGGGGTTATCCGCCTCGGGGATGAAATGGAAGATCGCGACGACGGACAGGGCGACCGGCCGAGTGAGGTCGAGGGTGCTGTGTAGCTGCGGAGCAGCGAGGATCCCGTCAGGGTCGCGCAGGTCGGCGTCGAGGTAGGCGGTGCGCCCCTGCGGGGTGCTGGTCAGCAACGCGCGGGCGTGGGTGAGCACGATCGGTACCACCCCTTGGTCACACATGGCAAGTGGTACTCGTGTGTCGGTCGTGAGCGCCGATGGGCGCGCATGGCGGTGTTCTGGGCGCGTAGGTGACGGCGGTCCCTTGTTCGGGAGATCAGGCGGCGGGCGGTCGTCGGACGAGCACGCCCGCGATGAGGGCGGCGACGGCTGGCGGGACGGGCGGGGCCTCGGCGAGCGTTTCGGCCATCCAGCGCGCTGCCGCGTCGGCGTCATCGCCGTCCGACTCGGCATCGCAGGCGTCCCGCGTGCTGGCCGTCGAACGGAGCGTCGGCCCGCCGGCGTCCGGCACCGCCGTGACGTCGTCCCTGTCCGCGTCCGCCGTTCCGATCTGCGGCGGCCCGTCCCCGGTCTGCGCTGGCTTGTCGTGCGAGTCGGCGGAGGAAGGACGGCGGAGACGGGACGGATCGACCACGGCACCTCACAGAACAGGCAGGGGGGAATGCGGCGAATAAACGCTAACCGCACTATCCGTTTTCGCCAAGTGCGGCACGTTCCGCCGGCCGCCCCCTGCCCGTGACCATGATTAGATAGGATGCCAGTAGGCAACTAAGTCTTGGCCCACTTGGGTACACCCCAGATACCCTCCGAGCTGCACAGATGCGCCACGCCGGGTGTACCCACTAAGCAGGTACGCGGTTGGGGTCTCCGTTGGGTATGCGGACGGGGCATCGGTTGGGACATCGGGCAAATCCGGATGTATCTCCGCAGACACGGCACAGACATGTGAGTGAGATCACAGACAAAAGGGGTTCCCTGTGGGCCTGCTGGCGTCGGCACCAGGTGCCGCTGTCAGCGAAAGGCGACAACTGTGGTTGTCGCTCGGCCGCAATGCGTGCGAATCGTTCCCCCTGCCGGAGAACGGGGCGGAAAGGGACCACATCACGTATCCGCAACCCGCTCCTATACTTTGAACAGTACCCGTTGGGTATTTAAGTCGCGGAGTGCTCGGGTGGGTGTGGCAGATGCCGCGACCTGCGCCGGTGCGGCATCGCAGGCCCACCCGTCTTTACGGGTGGTCCGGTGGGCGGACCGATGGGGGGTCCGGTGGGCGGACAGGCGGGAAGCCGGACAATTCCGACCAAGCAGGATGTAGCGGAACTGCGGGAGCGTGCAGGCGCGCGGATGCCCAGCGGGCCGGGGCCACGGCCGTCTGGATGTGAACACGTGACCTGTAGGGGTACGAGTCGGGCTGTGCTCGGGCGACCCCAGCGGAGCCGGTGGCCTGCGCCAGCGGCTCCCCGCCGGGGTAGCCGCTCAAACAGGGGACCGGCGCGGCGACCGGTACGGCTACCCGATCGGCAGGGGGTATGCCGACGCAGCGAGGCCCCCGGATGACGCCAGCGCGTCCAGCCGCACCCTCGGAGCCCGGGGCATGGCCGCCGGTTCCCGGCGGTGGCAGTGGGGGCAGGCGGCCGGTTGACGTTGGCACGTCATGGTGTTGATCACCAGCCGGTCCGCCGGGCGCATCCGCAGGCGGTCGCGGGCGTCCACCAGCATGTGGACGTCCGTTCCATAGGTGGACGCCAGCAGCGCGAGAATCTGCGGGGTGGGCCTTCGCCGTGAATACCCATCCGGCCAATGCTCCACTTCACACAGATGGGATTCGGTCACGCGCGCCCCGCCGTCCGGATCGATACCAAGCTTGGCGGCGTGGCCGTTGATATGGCCAGCGGCCCGTGTCAGCGTCCAGCCGTGCGCCTGCCGGAAAACCGTGCGAGGACGGACCCGATAACGAAGCATGAACTCGTCAGCGATCTCCGCATGCGTCATTCCCGCGTCCAGCATCTGGACCCGTAACGCATTCCGTTCAGCTCTCACACTCGGCTCGCCCACGTCTCCCCCTTCCGATCACGTAGCGGTGCGTCACGCCGTGCGCACCATGGCGTCGGGCGAGCGCTGGCCGGAGGAGGGCAGGTGCCACGGGTCCAGCCCACGCAGCGCGTCCACGACCCGTAGCAAGGTCCCCGGATCGGTGCTGTAGAAGACGGGCTCCGCCGGTTCCGGCCCGAGCGTCGGTGTCCGCGTCGGCATCGCCGCATCGGCGGGCGTCGCCTGCGGGCCGGGTCGCAGACCGCCGGGAATCTCGGCCCATACGACTTTTCCGCCGGTTTTGACCGGGTACCACGACCATTGGCTGGAAAGCCCGTCGACCATCAGCAGACCCCGCCCATCCTCGGAGAACACGTCGGGGGTTTTGATGCGGGGAGGGCTGTCGTTGCCGTCCCATACTTCGATGAGGACGTTCCCAATGGTGGCGGTCAGCCGTATGGCCACGACGTCGTGCGGGCGGCTCGCCTTCGCGGCATTCGAGGCCAGTTCACAGACGACGATTTCGGCGCTGCTCACGGCGTCCGCGTCCACCGACCATCGCGCGAGCGTGAGGACGGTGCGCGCCCGCATCTCGGGAACGGCCGCGACGGTCGGCGGGAAGTGCTCCACCGCC
>NZ_CDXDOR010000068.1:24571-27272 GCF_978021225.1 Frankia sp. CeTa3Moorea
GTGGGCGATGGGTCGGCCGCTGTCATGCCGAGCCCCTTGGAGTGGTCGACGCGCATGCGGCTGTCCGGCGGCCGATGATCGCGGCGTTCACGGCCGGATGCACTGCGCGGACTGGCGCTGTGACACGTCGTCCGTGTGGGCGGTGCCGAGGGACGGCAGGTCGCAGCCGGGGAGAACGGCGAACTCGGCCCACGCCACCAGCTCACAGCGGGCGGGGGACACGCGGCGGCTGACCTTCGCCACACGATCATCAAGGGTCAGGGGAAGACGGGTACGCGCCTGCCGCATCCGCAGGTGCGCCCATTCGTGGGCAGCGTCGAACTCAGGGAACGCGCCGAGCGGTCGTCCATCCGCGTCCCACACCACGAACCGGCGTTCGTCCATGGCCCTCTCCCCTCGGTTGGTGGCGGGAGGCCCCTCGCTGTGCCTCCGCTCGCGCGGCGCTCGTGCTGTCACGGACAGCGCCGCGGTACTGGCAGAATGCATGGCTGATCCAGCATACGCAAGTACGTACGCGTGTTGCGTGGGCGTGTGTAGATCAGGCCGCGGGTCGGGCTGGCAGACTGCTACCAGGAGAAGGGAGGACCATGGCGAGCACGCCAGGCCCCACCGTACGGCGTCGGCGTCTGGGCGCAGAGCTGCGCCGGCTGCGGGAGGCGAAGGAGCTGACCGTCGACCAGGCCGGGGAGCACATCCACCGCAGCGGGCCGACGATCAGCCGGATGGAGACCGGACAGTTCCGGTTCGTCACGCGCAACGTCGCGGACCTGCTCGACCTCTACGGCGTCACCGATGCCAACCAGCGACAGGCATTGCTGGCGCTGGCGAAGGAGACCCGCAAGCCCGCGTGGTGGCACTCCTACGGCGATGTCGTGCCGCGCTGGTTCCAGGTCTACATCGGCCTGGAAGCCGAAGCCTCCACGATCACGACCTTCCAGGCCCTGCTTGTGCCCGGCCTGCTCCAGACCGAGGACTACGCGCGGGCGGTCATCCGCGCCGCCTCGCCAGAGCTACCCACGCACGAAGTCGACCGCGCCGTGGAACTGCGGATGAACCGGCAGAAGATCCTCACCGGAGAGCAGCCCGCCCAGCTCTGGGCCATCCTCGACGAGGCAGTGATCCGGCGCCACGTCGGCACTTCCACGATCATGGCCAGGCAGCTTGACCAGCTGATCGAGGCATCCGACCAACCCGGAGTCACGATCCAGGTCGTGCCCTTCACCGTCGGCGCCCACTCCGGCATGATCTCCAGCTTCACGATCCTGGGCTTCCCGGACACCGACGGAGCCCCGGAAACGGTCTACATCGAGGCTCCCACGGGAAGTCTCTACCTGGAGAAACAGACCGAGGTACGGCGCTACGAGGCGTGGATGAACCAGCTCCGAAGCTCCGCCCTCGCCCCGACCAACGGCGCCCTGTCGATCATCAAAGCCGCACGTGAGGACATGGAACGATGACCACCCACAGCAACGACGTCCTGAACTGGCGCAAGAGCAGCTACTCCGGCGGCACCGGCGGCGACTGCGTCGAAGTCGCCACCCTCCCCGACGGCGGCCGAGCCATCCGCGACTCCAAGCAGCCAGACGGGCCGGTCCTGCGCTTCACACCCGCCGAGTGGGCCGCGTTCCAAGCAGGTGTCCGCGACGGCGAGTTCGACTCCTGACACAGAGCCCCGCCGCCACCACCGGGACCGCGCGGGCGTCGCAGGTGCGGGCATCTCCCGCCCGGCGACGCCCGCTTGCTTATGACCGGGCGAGCACTCCCAACCTAGCCGACGTGGCGGCGCCTACTGCTGACAGTGCCACTGGCCGGTCTACCTGCGGATAGGACTGTCAACGTCTTTCATCTACCTCAGCCCGACGTCCGGTCCCGGCGTGAGTGTGCCGGCTACACAAGCGCTTCTCTTTCGCCAAACCGGTTGCGATGCCCGACAGGCGGCTCCTACCATGTGACGGCCGGGCAGATATCCAAGTGGCGTTCGATTGAGAGCGAGGAAGCTACATGAACTCTGACGATGACGACCTTGTTCTAGCCGTTGAAAACCTGTCGCAGGTACAGGACCGTTATGACGCCGAGCACTCCGACGGAGGGAGCACGGGTCGTAGCGACGGAGGCTCCGGCGACGGGCTTAACTTCCCCGAGGAAAACAGATAGGACGACCAGAGCCGCCCGCACCATGGCCACCCTCGATACCTTTGAACAGCGAGGAGCGAATCGCTAGCGATGGAGCATCGTCTGGTCCGGGGAATTGAGGGCGCGTTTGACTGGCGGGACGTCTCACCTCTTGGACGGGAGTTCGCGCGGGGTCATCTGGAAGATACGTCATTGTGCGAACGTCTGATGACCGCGTCGCGACTTCTGGATATTGTCACGCGACGAAGCTTGGAACCACCTCAGCTCCGTTTTTTCAAGGACGGAGACGAACTCCATCCCGCCGACTACCTTCGCTCCCAGACTAACAGGCGACGGCAGAACATTCGCATGGTGGACCCTGGGGCGATGGGAAGCCTGCTCGACACGGGCGTGACTCTCGTGCTCGACGCCCTGGACACGTTTGATCCCACGCTGGAGGTCGCCACCCGCGCACTCCAATGGTGGTCACACGAACTGGTGCAGGTCAACGCATACTTGACGACCCGATCGAGCGCCGGTTTTCCGATCCACTGGGATGACCACGACGTCATTGTTGTCCAACTCGTGG
>NZ_CDXDOR010000069.1:0-5164 GCF_978021225.1 Frankia sp. CeTa3Moorea
CGACGGGCCCGCCCCGGCCACGCTCGCCGAACCCGATGGTCCCGCACGCGGCGGCGTCGTCGTCCTCCACGAGGCGTTCGGCCTCACCGAGCACATCACCGATGTCTGCTCGAGGTTCGCGCGCGGGGGGTGGCGGGCAATCGCCCCCGGCCTGTTCCACCGCGCGGGCTCGCCCGTCTTCGACTACGACGATCTCGCCTCCGCAGTGAAGATCATCCATAAGCTCAACGGCACCGACCTCCTCGCCGACATCGACGCCGCGCTGGTCGTCCTCGCCGAGGAGGGAACCGCCATCGACCGCTGCGCCGTCGTGGGCTTCTGCGTCGGCGGGAGCATCGCCTTCCAGGCGGCGGTGGCCCGGCCGTTCGGCGCCGCGACCACCTTCTACGGTGGCGGGATCACTATGCGCCGCTTCGGGGAACCCGCCCAGCTGGATCTCGCCGGCCGCCTGCAGGCACCGTGGCTCGGTCTGTACGGCGACCAGGATCCGAGCATCCCCACTTCGGAGGTGGAGGACCTGCGGGCGGCGACACGGAAGGCGTCTGTGCCCACCGAGATCGTCCGTTACCCACAGGCTGGGCACGGCTTCCACAACGACGCCCGCGCCGCCGCCTACCACGGCCCGTCGGCGAAGGACGCCTGGTCACGCATGCTGACCTGGTTCGACTCGCATGTTCCCGGCTGAGCCCACCCCGCCGACCGTGGCGCCGGCCGGTCCAGCACCATGGCCGGTCCAGCACCATGGCCGGTCCAGCACCGTCAGTCCGGGACGTGACCCCGGTGCAGCGCCACCACGCCGCCGGTGAGGTTGCGCCAGCCGACCCGGAACCAGCCTGCTTCCCGCAGCAGGCCGGCCAGCTCCGCCTGGGCGGGCCAGGCCCGGATCGACTCGGCGAGATAGACGTACGAGTCCGGGCTGTTGCTCACCGCGCGGGCCACGGCTGGCAGGGCCCGCATCAGGTACTCGACGTAGACCGTCCGCCAAGGCGCCCAGACCGGGCGGCTGAACTCGCACACCACGAGCATCCCGCCCGGACGGGTCACCCGGCGCAGCTCGGTGAGGCAGCCGAGCGTGTCGGCGACGTTGCGCAGACCGAACGAGATCGTCGTCCGGTCGAAGGTCTCGTCCCGGAACGGCAGCCGCAGCCCGTCCCCGGCGGTCAGCAGGATCCGCCCGGCCTCCCCCGGCAACGGCCGCGACGCCAGCCGACGCTGCCCGGCCCGCAGCATCCCCAGGGAAAAGTCGCAGGCCACCACGTCGGTCCCGGCGAGCGCGAAGGCTCGTGACGAGGTCGCCGTCCCGGCGGCGAGGTCGAGGACCCGAAGGCCCGGCCGCAGGTCCAGCGCGCCCGCCGCGGCGCGCCGCCAGGTCCGGTCGAGCCCGCCGGTGAGCACGGTGTTGGTCAGGTCGTACCGGTTGGCCACCCCGTCGAACATCGACGCGACGTCCCGCGGACGTTTGTCGAGTCCCGCTCTGCTCACCATGCCCCTTCCTCACTCACCATGCCCCTTCCCCGCCGCCGAACCGCGCCGAGGCCGCCACCGAGGCGTCGCGGGCGGCCCTCTCGACGGTGTCCCAGTCGGTGCTCTCGCCGATCCGCCGCAGCCGCGCGCGGGTCGGCTCGTCGCACAGCGCGCCCGCGACCCCGGCGGTGTACAGGTCGCGGGCCCGGGCACCGAGCCCCGCCGCGACCGCGTGCTCCGTCTCCAGATCGGTGCCGAACATAGCGGGATCGTCGGTGGCGAGCGAGCACGCGACCCCGGCCCGCAGCAGCGCCGCCAGAGGATGGTCGTCGAGGGACGCCACCGACCGGGTCCGCAGGTTGGACACCGGGCAGACGTCCAGCACGATCCCCTGATCGACCAGCCGTCGCATCAGCTCGGGGTCCTCGGCGGCCCGGATCCCATGCCGGATCCGCCTGGCTCCCAGCGCGTCGAGCGCGCTCCGCACGGACACCGGGCCCGCTGTCTCCCCCGCGTGCGGGACCGCGGCGAGCCCGCCGTCGGCGGCCAGGGCGAACGCCGACGCGAACGGCTCGGGGGGATGACCGACCTCCGGTCCGCCGAGCCCGATGCCGACGACACCGCGATCGGCGAACCGCACCGCCCACCGCGCCACCTCCATCGCGGCCTCGACTGGCAGCACCCGCTCGATGTCCGGGGTGAGGCGCACCTCGACGCCGTAGCGCTCCCTGGCCTCGATCGCCCCGTCGGCGTAACCGTGGAAGATCTCCTCGACGCGGACCCCCCGATGGACCCGGAACCAGGGCGAGAAGATGCCCTCCAGGTAGACAGCGCCCGCCCGGGCCGCCTCGGCGGCGTAGTCGACGACCACCTGGCGGAAGTCGGCCTCCGTCCGCATCACGTGGGTGGTGAGGATCCAGGCCTTCAGGAAGTGGTCGAAGTCGCGGAAGCGGTAAAGGTCCGCGAGGCCATCGACCGTGCGGGCGGGCAGCGCCTCGGAGTTGCGGCGCGCCATCTCCAGCAGGGTGGCGGGACGGACCGTGCCCTCCAGATGGACGTGGAGTTCGATCTTCGGCCCGGTCGGGGACGGAACCGCGAATCCGGAGGGGTCACTCACCCGGTCACTGTATGGTGCGCCCGGCTACGCGGAGATGAGCGGCAGCGCGGTGGAGGAGAAGTGCGAGGCCACCCGGTCGTCGACCGGGTCCTGCGCCGGGTCGCGGTGCACGACGAGGTGCCGGTAGCGGGTGTCGCGCTGCGCGGGAATGCGGTCGGCCGCGCGGATCAGGGAGATCAGCTCCGCCCGGTTGGTGCGATGGCGCGCCCCGGCGGAGGAGACGACGTTCTCCTCCAGCATCACCGAGCCGAGGTCGTCGGCGCCCATGTGCAGGGTAAGCTGGCCGACCTCCTTGCCGGTGGTCAGCCAGGAGCCCTGCAGATGCGTGATGTTGTCGAAGAACAGCCGCGCGACCGCGACGAGGCGGAGGTACTCCAGGGTCGTCGCCTGGGTGCGCCCGCCGAGATGGTTGTTCTCCGGCTGGTAGGTCCAGGGGATGAACGAACGGAATCCGCCGGTCCGGTCCTGGACGTCCCGGATCATCGTCAGGTGTTCGATGCGCTCGGCGTTCGTCTCCCCCGTGCCCATCATGAAGGTGGCGGTGGATTCCAGGCCGAGGTTGTGAGCGGTCTCCATCACGGACAGCCAGGCGTGACCGGGCTCCTTCAGCGGAGCGATCGCCTGCCGGGGCCGTTCGGTGAGGATCTCCGCTCCCGCGCCCGCGAAGCTGTCCAGGCCCGCGTCCCGCAGCCGGGTAATGACCTCGGGAAAGGTCAGCTCGGACGTCCGGGCGATGTGCACAACCTCGCTGGCGCCCAGCGAGTGCAGTGCCAACTGGGGATATGCCTTCTTGATGGCGGCAAAGGTGCGCTCATACCACTCGATGCCGAAGTCGGGATGGTGCCCGCCCTGCAGCATGATCTGCGTGGCGCCGAGCTCGACCGCCTCCCCGCACTTGGCGACGATATCCTCGACGTCGCGGACCCAGCCCTCGGCATGCTTCGGAGCGCGGTAGAAGGCGCAGAACCGGCAGGCGGTCACGCAGACATTCGTGTAGTTGATGTTCCGGTCGATGATGTACGTCGCGATGCCATCGGGGAAACGGCGTCGACGGACCGTGTCCGCCGCACCGCCGAGCGCGTGCAGCGGCGCCCTCGTGTAGAGGAGCAGCGCCTCCTCCGCCGAGATACGCCCGCCGGCTGCGGCCCGGTCCAGCACGGACCGGATCTCACCATCGCCCTGACCCACCGGAATCTCGCCATCGACATCCATACGGCCCTCCCCGCATAGCGCCTTCGGCGCGACGCGGGGACCCCTGGCATCGGGCGCCGTTCGGGGTCTCCGTCGAATCACCTTCGGCGATCCTCCCAGGGTAGCCGTCGGAGCCATCGGGGCCATCGGCGCGACGCGGGGGATGAACGGTCAGTGTCCGGATCGCGTCCCCGGGTCCGCCGGACTGGAGCCACCGTGGGTGGCGTCAGTGTAGCCACCGGTCGAGGAACCGGCGGTCGAGGAGCCGGCCGGGCTGGCGGGACCGGCGTCGTGGTGACCATGGCCGCGGCTGGTGAGCTTCGCCTGGAGCTGCTTGATCTTGTCCCGGTTCTCCGGCCGGTTGGCCGCGGCCTTGGCCTTGTTGACTATCTCCTTGGTCTTCGGGCTGTGCAGGAAGTCCGTGATCTTGTTCGAGAAACTGGCCATGATAACGGTGTACCTATCCGGGCAGGGGTTTACGCCTGCCGGTCATCCGTTCGACGACCCGCCCGAGGAGCCGCCGAACGTGTCCCTCACCCGGTTCCACAGACTGTCGAGCTGGTCACGGGTGTCGTCCTTGACCGACGTGACGACCTTGTCCCACAACCGCTGGCGCTGTTCGTCGACCATCAAGGCGATCTGGTCCGCCACGTAGAGCAGCAGCAGGACGACGAGGACGAACAGAATCGTGCGCTTGAAAGGGATCCGCAGCCGGAACCGACGCCGGGGACGCGGTCGCGGCGCCGGTTCAGCGTAGGGAGCCGGCGCGCGTCCGCGCCGGTCCGGGCGTGCCTCGGCCACCCACGGGGCCGGGGCCGGCCGTGGCTCCGGCGAGAGCGCACCGCGCCCCCTGACAGGCTCGGGACCCGCGGGCACCGACGGGGGCCACTGCTGGGCCACGGGTCGGGGCCGCGCCGGCGCCTGGGGGGACGGTGCCGCCTCCGCGGCACGGCCGGCGTAGGGCTGACCGGCGTAGGGCTGACCGGCGTAGGGCCAACCCGCGTGGGGCCGACCCGCGTAGGCCTGGTCCGGGTAGGGCTGACCGGCGGGCGGAGAATCCGCCCGGGGCTGGCCGCCGTGCATCGGGCGGACGTCCGGTGCCGGATGGCCCCCCTCGCCGGAATCGTCGAAACCCGATCGGTGGCCGTTCCCGTCGGCCTCATCGTCGTACTGGACGAATCCGCCGCGGCGCCGTCGACGGGCCCGCGGCGCCCCGGGCCGCGGGCCCGCGGCACGGTCGGCGGCCGGTGGCGGTGCCAGCGCGGGTGGCGGCATGGGCGGACCGGCCGGCGGGGGCATGTCGCGGGCTGAGTCGTTCCACCAACGATCGCCGCCGAGGGGCCGGGACTCATTCTCCCACCAGCGCCGCTGTTCATACGGGTCATACGGGGT
>NZ_CDXDOR010000069.1:5493-23529 GCF_978021225.1 Frankia sp. CeTa3Moorea
GGGCGAGCGCGGACCGGACGATCGGCGTGAGATCAGGCGGCATGGCCCGCAGGTCCGGCTGACCCGTCAGGATCTTCTCCGACATCTCCAGGTAGGTGCCGTGGCCGTAGGGGTGACCGCCGGTGGCCGCGTAACCGATCAGCAGTCCCCAGGCGAAGACGTCGACCGCCGGGCCGAGCGCGGCGCCCTCCATCTGCTCGGGCGCCATCCAGCCGACCGAGCCGAGGACCAGACCCGTCTGGGTGCGGCCCTTTGTCATGTCGAGCGCACGGGCGATCCCGAAATCGATGACCCGGGGGCCGGAGTACGACAGCATGACGTTGCTCGGTTTGAGATCCCGGTGGACGATGCCGGCCCGGTGGATAGCGGTGAGCGCGGACGCCACGCCGACCGCCACGCCCTGCAGTGTCGACAGCGGCAGCGGACCGGACTCGGTGACGGCCTGATCAAGCCGGACGCCGTCGATGTACTCCGTGACCAGATAAGGACGACGCGCGTCGGGATCGGCATCGAGGACCTGGGCGGTGCAGAAGGGCGCGACCCGCCGAGCGGCCGCCACCTCGTCCCGGAAACGTGCCCGGAACTCCGGGTCGGCGGCGAGGTCCGACCTGATCACCTTGATCGCAACGAACTTCTCGGCTGCGTCCTGGGCGAGGAACACCGTTCCCATCCCACCCGCGCCCAGCCGACCGACGACCTGGTAAACACCGATCGTGGTCGGATCATCGGGATGCGGCGCCTCGGCCGGATATCCGCCACTAGGCGAAACCCGACGCGCCGATCGTTCCGTCACTGTTCTCCCGCCCGTGTTATACCTCCGGCCGCGGCCCAGGTACCGTTCCGGCCTGGGAGCCGTCACCGGTGCCGCAATTGTCCCCCCGCGCAGGGAGACGAACCCATCATCACGCCACAGTCCGTCGTCGCCCAGTCCCTACGGGCATCCGCAACGGCGCGGAAGTCACGCTAACGCTAACCCTCTCGAGTAAATCGATGTCGAGCGTTGTCCGCCAGCCGACGCGGCGGATCCGGTCGTTCCCGCCAGCCGTATCCGAGGGGACCGCAGGTAGTCGACGACAACCACAGGTGGTCGACGACTCACCATTCCGCGGATGAAGGCGGGTGCGGCGTGTCTCCGGCAGGATGAGGGAGGGAACATCCACTGCTACCGACCGGCTGCCCCGACAGCGCCGGTCGGCCGCCAAGCTTAGGGAGTCACCCGTGGTCACGCAGTCCGCCGATGCGCACCAGCCCGCGAACGCGGTCACGGAAACCGACCCCGCGGCCAGGGCGAGCGTCACCGGCGCCGTGCGGTCGGGGACGTCCCCGGTCGACACCGACGTCGACATGCTGATCGTCGGCGCCGGGCCGGCCGGCCTCTACGGCGCCTACTACGCCGGATTCCGCGGCCTGTCAGTCGCGCTCATGGACTCGTTGCCCGAGGCCGGCGGTCAGGTCACCGCGATGTACCCGGAGAAGATGATCTATGATATCGCGGGCCTGCCGGCCGTCCGGGGCCGTGAACTGATCGACGCCCTGTTGATCCAGGCGAACCAGTTCTCCCCCACCTACCTGCTGGGCCAGCAGGCCGCCGAGCTGACCCACGAGCCGGGCGCCGTGGTGGTGACCAGCAGCCAGGGTCTTCGGGTACGCGCCAAGGTCGTCGTCATCACCGGCGGTCTCGGCACCTTCACCCCCCGCCCGCTGCCCACCGGCACCGCGCATCTGGGCCGCGGCCTGGTCTACTTCGTGCCCAAGCTCGACGTCCACACCGGCCAGGACGTCATCGTGGTCGGCGGCGGGGACAGCGCCTTCGACTGGGCGCTGGCCCTGGAGCCGATCGCCCGCTCGGTCACCCTCGTGCACCGTCGGGACCGGTTCCGGGCGCATATGTCCACAGTCGAACGGGTCGAGGCGTCCTCCGTCGAGATCCTGACCTTCACCGAGGTCGCCTCGGTCCACGGTGAGGAGTGGATCGAGAAGGTCGAACTGGTGCAGACCCGCACCGGCGACCGACATGTCCGACCCGCGCAGGCGGTCGTCGCCGCGCTCGGATTCACCGCCGACCTCGGACCGCTGACCCGCTGGAATCTGACCATTGACAAGCGGCACATCGTCGTCGACCCGACGATGGCGACCGGGGTCGAGCGGATCTTCGCGGCCGGCGACATCACTGAGTACCCAGGGAAGGTCCGCCTGATCGCGACGGGTTTCGGGGAGGCCGCGACGGCGGTCAACAACGCGGCGCCGGTGGTGGACCCGTCGGCAAAGATCTTCCCGGGGCACAGCTCCGACGACGGCACCGGCGGCTGAGCGCCCGGCGGGCGTGACCGACAGGCGTGGCCGTTGTCCGTCGGCGCCCGACCGGGCGCCGACGGACCCGCGGCGCACACTGGGAACATGCGCGGTCTACTGGTGATCGGTCACGGATCCCGGCGGGATGAGGCGAACGCGACGGTTCGGGAGCTCGCCCACCGGCTCCTGGTCGATCCCGGTCATGTGGTCGATCCCGGCCATGCCGCCGCGCCATGGACGTGGGGGGCGGTCGAAGCCGCCTTCCTCGAAATCGCCCGGCCCGACATCGCCACCGGGTACGCCACGCTGGCCGACGCGGGATGCACCGAGATCGTCGTCTACCCGTTCTTCCTGTTCGACGGCAATCACACCCGCCGAGACATCCCGGCGGCACTCGACGACGCCCGGTGCCGGCACCCGACGACCCGATGGGTGCTGTCGGAGCCGCTCGGGCTGCACGCGAGCGTCGTCGACGCGGTCCGCGCGCGGCTCGACGACACTCTGCGTCTCCTGGTCCGCGAAGCCGAGGCCGCCGCTCCGAAGATCAACCCTCCGGCGAGCCGGAGGACCGGCTGGTGACGACGAAGTCCGCGACGGCGGCCGCGAGCGGATGGACCCCGGGTTCGGTGGGCACGATGTCCACCCGCATGCCCGCCACCGCACAGGCCAGCGCGCTGCGTCGACCCATCGCCGCGATGAGCAGATCGGGCGGGAGAGGTCCGTAGATCTCGGCGGTGCTGCGGGCGGCGGTGGACGACGCGAAGGCCGCGACGTCGAAGTCGCCGTGCCGGAGCTCCTCGGCGATCCGGGGATCCGGCTCGGCGGTCACGTCGGTAAGCAGCGGCACCCGGCGCAGGGAACACACCCCGTCCGGCGGGTCCGCCGCGCCGACGATCAGCACCCGCGACGAGCCGGTCGGACCGGCGAGACCGGTCGACGACGGATCCATGGACAGCTCGGCGACGGGCACCGAGGCGAGGCCCAGCCCGTCAAGCGCTTCCGCGGCGTCCCCGCGGGCCGCGACGAGAGTCAGGCCGGCCAACGCCCGCACGTCGGTGCCAGCTCGACGCAGCAAGGCCACCACGGCGGCGACCTCGTCCGCATCGGCCAGCAGCAGGCCATCCGCTCCCGGCAGCGCCGCCACCAGCACGGCACCGGCGTCCTCGACCGGCGCGGGCCGGGCGACAACGGTCTCGACCGCATCCGCGCCCAGCTGCCGCAGCCGGCGAGCCAGCAGACCCGGCCGCGGCCGGGTACGGGCCACGAGTACCCGGATCCCGGCGAGCGGCCCCGCCTCCGAGACCGGCGCGTCCCGGCGCGCCGCGACCTCTCCGACCACGATCACCGCGGGAGACCGCACACCGGCCGCGATCGCGTCGATCGCCAGCGCGTCCAGGGTGGTCCGCAGGACCCGCTGCGCCGGGGTCGCCCCGCGCTCGATGACCGCGACCGGCGTCGCCCCGGGGCGACCGCCGGTGAGCAGCGCGTCGGTGATGTCCATGAGACGCGCCACCCCCATCAGGATGACGATGGTCGCCCGGGAGGCCGCGAGACCGGCCCAGTCCACCGTCGACTCCGGATGGCCGGGTGGCAGGTGCCCCGAAACGATGGCAACCTCCTGCGCGAGACCACGATGGGTGACCGGGATGCCGGCACAGGCGGGTACGGCCAGCGCCGAGGTAACGCCGGGCACGACGGTGCACGCGACCCCCGCCACGGCGCAGGCCTGCGCCTCCTCGCTGCCTCGCCCGAGCAGGTAGGGATCGCCGCCCTTGAGGCGGACGACGCGCGCACCGGCGCGCGCCCGGTCGACGAGGAGCGCGTTGATCTCCTCCTGGGTCCACGACGGCGCGGTCGGGCTCTTGCCCACGTGGATGATCTCGGCGCCAGCCGGGGCGGCGCCGAGGAGGACGGCCGCGGCGAGCCGGTCGGTGACCACGACGTCCGCGTTCGCCAGCACCTCACGGCCGCGAACGGTGAGCAGACCGGGATCGCCCGGGCCCGCGCCGACCAGCCAGACCTCACCCACACTTCGCCCGTCCGTCACGGCGTGCACCGTACCTGCTCGGTTGCCTTCGAACACTGGCAGCCGGCAGGCCCGAGGAGGTCAGTGGATGCCACACTCCGTCTTGATCGAATCGGCCCACCGGCCCTCCCGGCCGGCGCCCCGCCGGGTGCACGGCCAGCAGCCAACCGAGTCGTAACCGTCGGAGAGGAGCGGGTTGACGATGACGCCGTGCTCGGCCACGTAGCGTTCGACGTCCTCGTCGGTCCAGGCCGCGAGCGGGTGGATCTTCACCTTGCCCCGTCTGGCGTCCCAGTCGACGACCCGGAGCTTCGCCCGGCTGGGCGACTCCGCCCGCCGCGACCCCGCGGCCCAGGCACGGTAGGGAGCCAGGGCCCGATCCAGCGGAACGACCTTGCGCATCCGGCAGCACAGGTCCGGGTCGGTCCGGTAGAGGTCCTGACCGTAGACGGCGTCCTGGCCGACGACGGTAAGCTGCGGACGGGCGCTGATGATCGGCAGGTCGTAGGTTCCGGCCACCGCGTCCCGGGTACCGACGGTCTCGGGGAAGTGATAACCGGTGTCGATGAAAACCACGGGGACGTCGGACCGGATCCGGGCGAGCATGTCCACGAGGATCGTCTCAGCCATTGAGGCGGCGATCGCCAGCTTCGTCCCGAATTCCTCGACCGCCCAGCGCAGGATCTCCTCCGCCGGCGCACCCTCGAGATCGTCCCCGGCCCGCAGCGCCCGGGCCTGCAACGCGGCATCCATCAGCTCGTCTCCTCGTCGTCACGCAACCCGGCTCCGGCGGCCGCGAGGGCCGTCAGACTCAGCCGGAAGCCCCGCAGGCAGGACCGGCACGCCCAGTACCCGTGGCCATGTCCCGCGCCGGAGCCCTCCGGCGGCGTGTCCGGGACGATGTCCTCCTCGCCGCAGTACGGGCAGTAGAAGGGCACCACCCGCTCACCGCTAGCCATCGGCGGCACCGAGCGCCGTCAGCTGGGCCTCGTCGGCCCGCTCCGCCCAGTCCGCGAAGCTCTCCCCCGCGGTCCGGCCCGCCCGGTAGGTCTCCAGCACCGCGACGACGTAGTCGACGAGGCCGTCGGCGGTCACCTTCAGACCACGCGACTTGCGGCCCAGCCGCGACCTGGTACCCAGGTGCCCGCCGAGGTGGACCTGGAAGCCCTCGACCATCTCACCGGTGGCGTCGTCCGGTACCAGGGAGCCCTTGAGCCCGATGTCTGCGACCTGGAAGCGGGCGCAGGCGTTGGGGCAGCCGTTGACGTTGATCCCGATCGGCTCGTCGAAGTCGGGCAGCCGGCGTTCGAGCTCGTCGATGAGGTCGCGGGCCCGGCCCTTGGTCTCGACGATCGCCAGCTTGCAGAACTCGATACCGGTGCAGGCCATCGTGCCGCGCCGGAACACGCTCGGGCGGACCACCAGGTCGAGCGCACCGAGTTCGGCCTCCAGCGCGTCGACGCCCGCGTCGGCGACATCGAGGATGACGAGCTTCTGCGTCGTCGTGGCGCGGATGCGGCCCTGCCCGAACCGATCGGCGAGGTCCGCCACCGCGGTCAGCGTGGTCCCGCTGAGCCGACCCGCCCGCGGTGCGAACCCCACGGCGTTGCGGCCGTCGCGCTGGCGGTGCACCCCGATGTGGTCGCGCCCCTCGCTGCGCGGCGGGGCCGGCGCCGGGCCGTCAGGCAGCGCCGAAGCCAGGTACTCCTTCTCCAGGGTCGCGCGCACCCATTCGGCGCCCATGTCCGCGACCAGGAACTTCAACCGGGCGCGGGTGCGCAGCCGGCGGTAGCCGTAGTCTCGGAACAGCGACACGACGCCGTGCCAGACCTCGGCAACCCGCGTCGGCGGCACGAACGCGCCCAGCCGCACGCCGAGCCGCGGGTTCGTCGACAGACCGCCACCGACCCACAGATCATAGCCGGCTCCCAGTTCCGGATGGATGACCCCGACGAACGCGATGTCGTTGATCTCGTGCAACGTGCAGTGGTCGGCGCAGCCGGAGATGGCGCTTTTGAACTTACGGGGCAGGTTGGCCAGCGTAGGGTCGCCGATGAACCGGCGGACGACCTCGTCGATCGCCTCGCTCCCGTCGATGATCTCGTCACCGTCGACCCCGGCGAGCGGGCAACCGAGGATCACCCGGGGGGTGTCGCCACAGGCCTCGGCGGTGGTCATGCCGGCGTTCTCCAGTGCCGCCCAGATCGCCGGCACATCCTCGATCCGGATCCAGTGGAGTTGGATGTTCTGCCGGTCGGTGACATCGGCGACGTCCCGGCCGTAGCGGGTGGAGACGTCGGCGATCACCCGGAGCTGATCCGAAGTCATCCGGCCGCCGTCGAGCCGGATGCGCTGCATGAAGTAGGAGTCGTCCAGTTCCTCGGGTTCGAGGATCGCCGTCCGCCCGCCGCTGATCCCCGGCCGGCGCTGGGTGTACAGACCCCACCACCGGAACCGGCCCCGCAGGTCCTGGGGATCGATCCCGTCGAAACCGGTACGCGGGTAGAGGTTGAGGATGCGGTCCCGCACCTCCAGGCCGCCTTGGTCCTTCTTCATCCGCTCGTTCGCGTTGAGCGGCTCGGAATATCCCAACGCCCACTGGCCCGTTCCCTTGGGTCGGGACGGGCGCGCGGACCGGGTAGGACGAGCAGGAGAAGTCATGAGATCTCTCGGTGCGCAAGGAAGTCGCGGCGCCGGCAGCGGGCGCCACGAACGGAGACGTCAGCGGGAGCGGCGACAGCCGGCGCTGGAGACCCGCAGCAGGTCGACGTGCAGACGGGCGACGAGCATCGGCTCAACCACCAGGCACGGCACCGCGGGGGACGACGCAGCCCGGCGCCGACGGGAGACGTCAAGCGGAAGGCCTGACGCCTGCCCAACCGGCACCCCACCAGCGAGGGCGCACGTAGTCACGAGCCCATGTTTCCACAGAAGTACGGCTGATGGGCAAGTCGGGGCACTGTCCGGCCTACTTCGACCCGCCGCCCTGCTCCAAACTGGAACAAACCGGACGACCAGCCCCGAGACCGTCCGCCATGGCCGTCATGGCAGCGGAGAAAATGAACAATCCCGCCGGTCACGAGATCGCTCAGATCGTCCGGTGGGCGGCGCACAGCCGCCGGAGCTGCTCCACCAGCGGACCGGTGGCCAGCCCCTTCTCCAGCAGGCCGTCCGCGCCGAGTTCCAGCACCTGGTCGAGCAACGCATCCTCGGAGAATCCCGTGAAGATCACCACCGTGGCCCGCGGCACGACCCGCCGGATCCGCGGCAGGGCGGCGATGCCGTCGAGGACCGGCATGGCCAGGTCGAGCAGCACGAGGTCCGGCTCGGTGCGGACGACCTCGTCGATCGCCTCCGCGCCGTTGGACGCGGCGCCGACGATCACGAAGTCGGGTTCGGTCTCCAGCAACAGGCACAATAGGTCGCGCACCCCGTCCGCGTCGTCGACGACGACTACGCGCCGTGGACCGGGCGGAGGCACCTGCTCCGCCGGAGCGGAACCACGGCCCACAGCGGAACCGCCGACCAGGCCGACGGCCTTCTCCCCGACGAGCCCGACGGTGTCGGCATCCACCGAACGGCCGGTATCCACCATTCTTTTGTACGCGCCCCGCCCGACCCCGCGCATCGTCATTCAGGATGGTTTCCGAGGATGACCCACGTTGGCCATCAGGCCGATACCCGCAGACCGTCGCGAAGCACCGCAGCCTGGACGCAGCCGCGATAGCACACCATGCGGGAATAGCCCGTCCGGACGAGCCCTCGGCGATTCCGCCGCTTTCCGCCAACACTTCCGTGGCAACACTCGCGTTTCCCAACAATAACCCAAGAAGGTCGGCATAATGTCTCGACGGAGGTGCGGTATGACGGACGACTTCCACGCGGCGATCGATCAGCCGACCACGAAGCGCGATGCCGATCGACTTCGCCTGCCGTTTGACAACTGAGAGTAATCAGTGAAACTGGATGTGTATGGGACTTTTGACCTCTAGTCTACTAGGGTGCGTCCTGGAGTAATCTGATCACTATCGGTGACTCTCTACTGGCCATCGGGCGGGCGACCGTCAGGCGGGCGAGCAGAGACAGCACACGACTGCTGAGCTTCCCTCCTCGGGAGGCGGGACCTTGCCACGCGGAAGGACGTCACAGATGCGGCAACGGAGCCGAGGCCGGCACGATGCAGCGACCGCCGAAGACCTGCTACCCGCTGAGGTCCGACGGCGGCGCTGTGAACGTGTCCTCTCTCGGGAGGAGCTCGCCCGACGCACCGGCTACAGCCGCCAGTACATCGGTCAGCTCGAACAGCCCAGCCGAGGCATCCCCTCCCGACCGGTGATCGCCGCAGTCGACGCGGCGCTGGAGGCCGGGGGCGCCCTCATCGACCTGCGTGAGGCAGCCGTCGCCGCCCGGGCGGAACGCCTGCGTCGCCAGCCCGATCCGGAGCGGGAGTCCCGCCGCCGGGTTTCGGATCTGCTCGACCACCGCCGGTCGGACACCGAACTGGACTACCTCGATCGGTTGGTGGCCGATCTGATCGCCAAGGCCGACCGGCTCGATCCACAGGACGTCACCGCCCAGGTGCTGGAGCAGCAGAACGTCGTCGACAACCTGCTGCACACGCCCATGCTGCCGCACCAGCAGTTCCGGCTGTTCATGCTCGCGGGTCACCTGGCCGGGCTGCTCGCCATCTCCCTGTTGGACGTGGACGAGCTCGCGGGAGCCAGCACCTGCTGCCTCGAGGCGGCGGTGTTCACCGAGCTGACCGGTCACGAAGGACTACGGGCCTGGACCCTCGCGGTCAACAGCCTCATCGACGCGGCCGCCCGGCAGGCCTGCGAGGGCAGCGAACCCGGCACCGAACCCGGCATCGCGTCCGGCGACGGCCTCGGGGCCCCCGTGCCACCGGACCCACGGTCCGGGCCGCCAGGTGAACCCAGCGATCCAAGGTATGCTCTGGCCGGCGGGGATGACGCCGGTGGCGAGACGCTCGACGAGCTGCTGATCGCGCCGGGCGGGCGAGCCACCCCACCCCGGTTGGTCGCGCTGGTAAAGGGACGTATCGCGCGCTTCGCCACGGCGAGTACGCGCCGAGCGGTTCCGATTCCGCCGACCAGTATCTCTCACGCGTTCCGACCACCGGTCTGAGCGGCGGTCAGACGTCCGCGAAACGCAGTGCACGCAGCGCCGGAACATCACCTCGCCGCGCGGCACGCCCGGCGAAGGCGATAATCCCCGCCTGCTGGCGCGCACCGAGCCGAAAGTCGAGAGTGGTGAAATACCGGGCCAGCGTGCCCGGGTCGAACACCTCAAAACGAGCTGCCCGCGCCGCGACCTCGTCCACATCACGCAGCGCCAGGTCGAGTCCGGAGCGGAACGCGCCGTGCACCTCCTTGACCACCCCGGGACGGCGTTCGGCGAAGGACCGTCGGGCGGCCCACACGGCGAACACCATGGGCAGGCCGGTCCACTCCCGCCAGGCGGCACCGAGATCGACGAGCCGGAGAGGATGGTCCGGACCGCCCCGCTCGGCATCGTAGGTCGCCCGTAGCGCGGCATCACCGATGATCACTGCGGCATCCGCCTCCCGCAGCATCGACGGCAGGTCCGGCGGCATCGTCACATACTCCGGTCGCAGGCCGTAGCGCTCCTCCAGCAACATCCGGGCGAGCAGCACGCTGGTCCTGGACGTCGAGCCGAGCGCGACGGTCCGGATCTCCACGAGCGGCGCCGCCGTGCTCAGCACGACGGACAGGACCGGACCGTCGGAGCCGACCGCGAGGTCGGGCAGCACGACGAGCTCGTCGGCATGCCGGAGGTACTCCACCAGGCTGATCGGACCGATATCGAGATCGCCGGCGACCAGCGCGTCGTTCAGCCGGTCCGGGGTGTCCTTCGTCAGCTCGATGTCGAGCAGAGCACCGGAGTGGACCAGTCCCCAGTACAGCGGCAGGCAGTTCAGAAACTGGATGTGCCCCACCCGGGGACGGGCCTGAGTATCGCCATCGTTGTCCGCTCCGGCTCCGGTCAACGCCGTCCGCCCCGGCGCTCCTCCATGACCTCGATGACCACGCGGCGCTGGCGCAACGCCAGGGGATAGCTGAGCAGCCCGCTGAACACCACGGCCAGGGCGAAGGCCAGCAGCCCGCTCACCCCCAGCAGCAGGACCACGGCCAGCACCGCTCCGAAGAGCAGCACGCGTACCGCGAAGTACCGCAGGTTGATGCCAAGCAGGCCGCGCTCGCCCGCCTGGCCCGATCCGGTCGGCGAGTCAGGCATCGCCCCCTGTGGCCACGAAACCCGCTGTGGCCACGGAAGCCGCTGTAGCCACGGAACCAGCCGCCTACGCGGTTGCACCATCACGTCCTCCGTCTCTTCGTCGGCACCCAGCCGAGCCGGCGCAGCACGGTCGGGAAGAAGCCCAGCCCCAGGAAGACGACGAACAGACCCAGCAGGCCGGCGGCGCCGATCGGCAGACCGATCCAGTCGAGCACCACGTACCCGGCCACCCCCGGAAACAGGATCACCAGGAAGGCAAGCACAAAGATCGATCCGATGCCGGGCGCTCCGGGGGGCCGGACAGGCCCGGGACTCCCGGGCGCCGGCGACTCCTCGGATCCGCGGGCCGGCCCCGGCCCGTCCCCGGTGCCCATCCGGTCCACCGGTCAGGCGTCGATCGAGGTCGGGACGTCACGCCGAGCCGGGTCGGGACCGTCGTAGACACGGATCTCCCGGTAGCGGGTGTCCCGCTCGACCGGGCGGAAGCCGGCGTCGCGGATGATTGCGAGCAGATCCTCGCGGGTCATGGTGTGCGGCGTCCCGAACCGGTCCGCATCGTGCGTGATCTTGTACTCGACAACGGAACCGTCGAGGTCGTCAGCGCCGAAGTTCAACGCGAGCTGCGCCGTGGTGAGGCCGTGCATCACCCAGAAGCACTTGATGTGATCCACGTTGTCGAACAGCAGCCGGGAGACGGCGAACGTCTTCAACGCCTCGGCCCCCGTCGCCATCGGCTGGTTCATCAACCGGTTGCGCGGGTCACCGGCGGCGTCGTGCTGGAAGCGCAGCGGGATGAAGACCGTGAACCCGCCCGTGGAATCCTGCAGCTCACGCAGCCGCAGCACGTGGTCCACCCGGTGCCGGGGCTCCTCAATGTGCCCGTACAGCATCGTGCACGGGGTGCGCAGGCCCTTGGCGTGGGCGAGCCGGTGGATGCGCGACCAGTCCTCCCAGTGCGTCTCGTGACCGACGATCTTCTGGCGGACCTCCCAGTCGAAGATCTCCGCACCGCCGCCGGTGAGCGACTCGAGTCCCGCATCGATGAGCTCGTCGAGAATCTCGTCGGCGGACAGGCCGCTGATCTTCTCGAACCAGTGGATCTCGGTAGCGGTGAACGCCTTCAACGCGACGCCGGGCAGCGCCTTGCCGAGCTCCCGCAGCGAGCGCGGATAGTAGCGCCAGGGCAGCGTCGGATGCAGACCGTTGACGATGTGCAGCTCGGTGATCCCGGCCGGCTCCATCTCCTTCGCCAGCCGGACAGCTTCCTCGATGCGCATGGTGTAAGCATCGGACTCACCGGGCTTGCGCTGGAACGAGCAGTACGCGCAGGACGCCGAGCAGACGTTCGTCAGGTTCAGATGCCGGTTGACGTTGAAAAAGGTCTTGTCGCCGTTCTTTCTGGTGCGAACCTCGTGGGCGAGACCGCCCAACCAGACGAGGTCGTCGCTGGCGTACAGCGCCTCCCCGTCGGCACGGCTCAGCCTCTCGCCGACGGAAACCTTGGCCTCGATCTCCCGCTTGAGCCCAGCATCCATGCCTTCCAGCCTAGCCCGCAGCTCTCGGCGTCCTCGGAGGCGAGCACAGCTACCCGGTCACAGCCGCCCCGCGATCCGGCGGGGCATCCGGATTACTCGCGGCTACCCGCCGTTCCCGCCGTTCCCGGTGTTCCCGCCGTTCCCGCCGTTCCCGGCATCCGGGCGCTGAGCGGCCCGCTGTGCGGCCCTGCGCTGCATCCGCCCGAGCGGCCAGGTCAGCAGTCCGGCGACGGCGAACCCAATGAGCAGCGCCATCAGCAGGTTCAGCCCCACGGTCACCAGGATTACGGTGATCACGGCGAGGGCGGCGACGCGGGTCAGGAAGTACGGCAGTTGCGCACGCAGGTTCACGTCCTGCGGCGCGGGCCGCTCGGCGCGAGTGGGACGACCCGGCCGCGCCGAGGCGCCGCGGCCCCCCGCCGAGGCGGGTCTGCGTGCCGTGGCCCCGTCCACCCCGCCGGTTCCGCGGCCCCGGTTCCTCGCCGGTCCGCGCCCACCCGTGGCCATATCGTCCTCATCCCGCCGGCACCGCGGCCCCGGTCGGGGCCCGTTCCCGACAACTGTGCCTGTCCGGGCGGGGCCTGCGCCAGGGGGAACAGGCGTCACCCGGCCGGTGGCGCCGCCTCGACGTCCGCCAGGTCACAGCGGCCCGGCAGGTCACAGCGGGCGCCGCCGAGCTCGCCGGTCCAACGCCGGAAGAGCGTGTGCGGCACGTCGGCGGCGTCGAGCACCCGCCCGGCCACGAAGTCGACGAGATCGCCGGCCGTCCGTACGCCCGCGTAAAATCCCGGGCTCGCCGCGGCCACCACCGCCCCGGCGTCGTGCAGGTCCAGCATGTGGCGCAGCGTCGCGCGGGTGTAGGGCATCTCCCGCGGGACGACGATCAGACGGCGGCCTTCCTTGAGCGTGACATCCGCCGACCGCTGCAACAGATCCTTGGACAATCCCAGGGTGATGCCGGCTAGGCAGGCGGTGCTCGCCGGGACGACGATCATCCCGCGGGTCGGGTACGAACCGCTGCTCGTCGGCGCCCCCAGATCACCCGGGGCATGTACCTCGACGAGGGTGGACACCGTATCGGCCAGCGCGTCACGATCGCCGAGAACGTCACCGTCGGCCGGGACGCCCCGATCGGCCGGCGCGGCGCGCGCGGCCCGCCGCGCCGACACACCCTCTGGAGGTGACACCCCGCTCAGGGGCATGGACAACCACGTGACCAGGGCTTTCGCCCAGGCGGAGTCACGCCAGGCGATGCCCGTCTCATCGAGCAGGGTCAGGCGGGCCGCGCGGGACAGCACCAGATCGACTGGCAGCCGGGCGGCCAGCAGGCCACGCAGCACCGCGGCCGCGTAGGGGGTTCCACTGGCGCCGCTCACCCCGACCACCCACGGCAGGCGCGGTCCGGCCTCCTCCTCGGGGGCACTGAAAACATCGGCCATGACGAATCCGACGCTCAGACGGCCAGGCCACGGCTGGCGAGATCGACGACGGCGAAGAGGAACAGGACGATGCCGACGAATCCGTTCGCGGTGAGGAAGGCCCGGTTGACCCGCGACAGGTCATTCGGGGACACAATGGCGTGCTCATAGCAGAATGCCGCCGCCGTCAGCACGAGCCCGGCCCACCACCACGCACCGGCGTTGTCCAGCAGCCCGTAGACGATGAACAACGCAAAGGTGATCATATGCGTAACCGTGGAGCCAATGAGCGCGGCCCGCACCCCGAACCGGGCCGGCACCGCACGCACGCCGATGCGCCGGTCGACCTCGGCATCCTGGCAGGCGTAGATCACGTCGAAGCCGCCGATCCAGCTACCGACCGCGAGGCCGAGCACCAGTGCGGCCCAGGACCACTCGCCGGTGACCGCGATCCACGCGCCGACCGGGGCCACCGCCTGGGCGATGCCGAGCACGGCGTGCGGGAAGTCGGTGAACCGTTTCGCGTAGGGGTAGACGACGAGCGGCGCGACAGCGACCGGCGCGAGCAGCAGGCAGAGCCAGGACAGGGCCGCGGCGGCGGTGAGGAAGACGGCGAGCGCGACCGCGGCGCCGACGACCGCCGTGCGCACCGAGACCACGCCGGTGACCAGCTCTCGGTTCGCCGTCCTCGGATTACGGGCGTCGATCGCGCGATCGATGACCCGGTTTGCCGCCATGGCGAAGGTTCGGGCCGCGACCATCGCCACGCTGACGAGGGCGAGGTCCGACCAGTGCACCGACCGGGAATCCGCGAACGAGGCGGCGAGCGCCGCGATGTAGGCGAACGGCAGCGCGAAGACCGAGTGCTCGATGACGACGAGCCGCAGGAACGCCCGTACCCGGCCGGCGGCGTGTCCCGGGCCGGCTCCCGACCCTCGCCCGACCGGCTCCGACGCGCCCGGCACCCACGCGGCGTCACTCACCGCAATCACCACTCCTTGTTCCTTGCCTATCCAGAGGCCCCAGCGTCCTTTTTGTCCCTCTGGATAGGCAAGGAAAACGGAGGACGGTCACAGTCCATACTCCTTCCATCGGCGGGTGACCCGTTCGCGGACCGCCTCGTCCATGACGATCTCCTCCGGCCAGCCGCCGTTGCGCCGGTAACCCTCGCTCGGTAGCTTGCGGGTCGCGTCCACACCAACCTTGCCGCCCCAGAACTGCTCGTAGGCGGCGTGGTCGAGATGGTCCACCGGCCCGATGGTCGTGATCAGGTCGTGGGCATAGTCGACGTTGCCGAAGGCGCGCCAGGCGACCTCGTGGTAGTCGTGCACGTCGCAGTCGGCGTCGACGACCACGATCAGCTTCGACAACGACAGCAGCCCGGCACCCCAGACCGCGTTCATCACCTTCTGCGCGTGCTTCGGATAACGCTTCTCGATGGAGACGATGCAGCAGTTGTGGAATACCCCCGCCTCAGGCAGGTCGTAATCGACGATCTCGGGGATCATCATCCTGACCAGCGGCAGGAAGATCCGTTCGGTGGCCTTGCCCATCGGACCGTCCTCCTGCGGCGGCCGACCGACCACGATCGTCTGGAACACCGGGTCACGCTGCATCGTCATCACGTCGACGTGCAGCGCCGGGAACGGTTCGACGGGGGTGTAGAAGCCGGTGTGGTCGCCGAACGGCCCCTCGGGCAGCCGCTCCCCCGGCTCGAGCCAGCCCTCGAGCACCACCTGTGCGTTCGCGGGCACCCGCAGCGGGACGGAGAGGCAGTCGACCATCTCCACCCGCTCGCCGCGCAGGTAACCGGCGAACAGGTACTCGTCGAGGTCGGCGGGCAGTGGCGCGGACGCGGCGTAGGTGACCGCCGGGTCGCACCCGAACGCGATCGCGACCGGCAGCCGCTCCCCACGCCGCTCGGCGACCGCGTGATGCGCGTTGGAGTCCTTGTGGATCTGCCAGTGCATGCCGACGGTGCGTGCGTCGTGGCGTTGCAACCGGTACATCCCGAGGTTGCGCGCCCCGGTCTCGGGGTGCTTCGTGTGCGTCAGACCGAGGTTGAGGAAGGCCCCGCCGTCGTTCGGCCAGGCGTGCACCCCCGGCAGCCGGAACAGGTCGACGTCCGGACCCTTGAGGATGACGTCCTGGCAGGGCGCGGTCCGGACCCGGCGGGGCGGGATCGAGGCGAGCGACGCCGCCTTGCCGAACGCCTCGCGCAACCCGGACAGGCCGATCGGCAGCTGCGGGCGCAGCAGCGCGCCGAGCCGTTCACCGATGTCGTCCAGCGCCTCGACGCCGAGCGCGGCAGCCATCCGCTCCTCGGTGCCGAACACGTTGATCGCCAGCGGCATGTCGGCGCCGGCCGGGGACTCGAACAGCAGAGCCGGCCCGCGCTCCCGTACCACCCGGGTCACGATCTCGGTGACCTCGAGACGCGGGTCGACGGGTACGGTGACGCGGCGCAGATCCTTCCGCCTTTCGAGATGAGCAAGGAACGCACGCAGATCCGCCCAGGCCATGACCTCCATCCTCGCAGTCGCCACGGGTGGATGCCCGACCGCCCACAGGTGGTCACGATCCCAGTTCAACACGTCACGCCACGGGCACGACCGCGTCGGATAACGGACCGGGGGGACGAGGAGTCGGTGCGGAAGGCACACTAGAGGTACACGGGCCGGCCATCACCACGACATGTACGTCCGCCGCAGGCCATAGCGGACGGTACGTGCTCGCCTGACCCATCTGGTGGGGTTGCCCGTCCGTGACGCCACCCGACCCGTGACGTCGCCACGGGTCGGGGATTTCGCCACGGTCGGGGATTTCGCCACGGGTCGGGATTAGATGCCCGCGGATCGGATGTTCCATACCTGACAGGTCAAGACGAGCATAACGATCAAGAAAAGCAGGAAGGAGCGACCGGCCGGTGCTGGGCCTCGCGCTGACGTTTGTGATCATTGGTGTTTGGGCTTACGCGATCATCGATGTCTTCGGGACACCCCCCGAGGAGGTTCGGATCATGCCCAAACTCGCGTGGATCGTAGCAGTGATCTTCCTTGGTATCTTCGGCACCGCCGGATGGTTCTTCTTCGGTCGGCCTCGCGCGAACAGCGTCGGCGAGCGACCGCTGCGCCGGCCGGTCTCCGACCACCCGGCCTTCGGGCAACGATCGTCCTGGGGCGTCGACAGCCGGCGTGATGGCGGCTTCAGCCGGTACAGCGCACGGACGGGCACCCGCCGGGCCGCCGTCCGGCCGAAGGGTCCCGACGACGACCCGGACTTCATGCGGGAACTGTCCGCCCGGATCCGCAAGGGCGAGGCCGGACCGCCGCCGTCGTCGTCCCACGGCTGAGCCGCCTGGACGCGGGGGATCCAGGGGCACGAGCCCGCGGCTGACCGGCTCCGCGCACCGGGACGAGCGGCGGTCCGTCGTTCCGGTACGCGGCCGAGCGGGGTGTTCTCCGCAGGCTGCGGGTAACCCGCCCGTTCTCCCCGACGGGGCCAGACCGGGACCAGGGACCAGCAGCCGCGGGGAGGGTCAGATGCCGGCGTAGGAATGCAGCCCCGAGATGATCAGATTCACCAGGTAGTAGTCCACGAACAGGGCGCTGAAGGCCAGCAGCGAGATCGCCGCGGCCCGCCGCCCACGCCATCCAGCCGTCGCGCGGGCGTGCAGGTAGGCGGCGTAGCAGACCCAGGTGATGAACGACCACGTCTCCTTGGGGTCCCACCCCCAGTAGCGGCCCCATGCCGCCTCCGCCCAGATCGCCCCGGCAATGATCGCGAAGGTCCAGATCGGGAACGCGAACGCGATGACCCGGTAGGACAGTGTGTCGAGCGCCGTTGACGACGGCAGGCGCATGACGATGCCGCCCCGGCGCTGCATGGCCCGGCTCGCGTCAGCCCGTCCGGCCGCGACCTCGGCCAGCCGGTTTTCCCAACGCTCCTTGATGAGGAACAACACCGTGGTCACGGCGGAGACCAGGAATACCCCGCTGGCGACGATCGCACCGACCACATGGATCTTGAGCCAGTACGAGTTGAGCGCGGGCACCAGCGGTCCCGCGGCGACATAGAGCACGGTGCCGGCGAAACCGAGCGAGAGCACGACCGGCAGCATGACGAAGACGCCCAGCCACCGGACCGGCTGCCGGATCATCAGGGCGAGAAACGTCGTGACCGCGATCAGACAGATCATCGACGAGAACTCGTACATGTTGCCCCAGGGCACCCGCTCCGCCGCGAGGCCACGAGTGATGACGGACCCCAGGTGCAGCGTCCAGCCGACGACCGTCAGCGCGACGGCGATCCGCCCGATCCGCCGGGCACGCGCGGGAACCGCCACGTCGCCGTCGTTACCGGCGGCCAGCGTGTGCGCGGCGTTCGCCCGCCGCCGGACAGCTTCGCTCTCCCGGGCCCGGGCCGCCGCGAGGGCCACGGCGGCGGGGTCGGACGGGTCGATCGGGGTCGCGGCCCCGTCGGTCGGGCC
>NZ_CDXDOR010000069.1:23633-26597 GCF_978021225.1 Frankia sp. CeTa3Moorea
GGCCGCCGCTCCGATCAGCGCCGCCGGCCGCCCGGCCCCCTGCCGTGCCGGGACGGCCGCCGCCTCCTGAACCGCATCGTGGCGCAGGCCGAGCCGGCTGAACGCGAACTCGGCCGCATAGCCGAGCATCGCCGTGGCGTACACCGCCTCGCCGCTGCCAAACAGATGATCGGAAAGGCTGGCTACGCCCTCGTTGACCGCCATCAGTGCTCCCGTTCGCTGGCGCTCGACACGGCATCGCCGGCTGCGGTGCCACCCGGTTCGGTGCTACTCGGTTCGGTGCTACTCGGTTCGGTGCTGCCCGGTTCGGTACTGGCGGGTTCGGTACTGGCGGGTTCGGCGCCGCTCGATTCCGAGGCGGTCGGCACGGACCGGTCGGTGCCGGCAAGCCCGGTGGCCTCGCGGACCAGGGTCGTGAGCTGGGCCAGCTCGACGGCGAACCCGTCGGCGTCGGAGCGGGACAGCCCGCCGAGCTCCACCGTGCACCCACCGGCGGCCGCCGGCCGGGCCCGCACCCAAACCCGGCGGCGGCGCACCCGGAGACTCGCGATCAGCCCGACGATGATGAGGACCGCGAAGAGCAACGCCTCGCCCTTGAACGGGTCGGACTTGACCTGGAAGGTGGCGAACTCGGCCACGCTGTCGGCCTCGAGGCTCATCCCGCCGGGCAGCCCGGTAAGGGTGCGCTGCCGCGGGTTGTCGAGGGCCAGGACCTGCGCGGTGCGCTCGCTGCCCGCCGGGCCCGTCATCGTGATCTGGCGCATGTCGCGGGTGTCGACCGTGTAGACGTTCTGTGGAATGCCCTCGTTGAGATGGAGGTTGCCGACGAACCCCGTGATCGTCAGACCGGGCGCGCGGGCCGCGGGGAACACGGAGACGTATCCCTGGGTCGGGTCGAGGCGGGTGGTCGGCGTGAACACGCCGCTGAAGGCCAGCTGCTGGGGCTCCTTGCGGACGCCCAGCGCGGGCAGTCCGGTGTCGGGGATCTTGACGGTGCAGGTTGAGGTGAACATGCCGTCCCGCGGGGTACACGGCACGTTCGACTCCCAGACGACCTTGCGCGCGGCGTCGCGAAGCACGAAGTGCGGGGCGAATCCATGCCCGATGAGGTAAATCTTGGCATTGCCGATCACCAGCGGATGGTTGACGCGGATGGTCGCCTTGCGGGTCGGGGCGTTCAGCGCGGCGGCATACGTGACGTCGGCGCGGAAGTCGGACGGCTGGCCGCTCGGCTGGAACGTGGCGTTGAACCGGTCCAGCGTGAGCGAGAACGGGCGCAGCTTCGCGGGGTCGACGCGCTGACCAGCGTTGAACTGGTCATAGGAGATGATCGTATTCGCGAATCCACTCCCGGAGACGACGAGCACGGTCCCGGAGTATCCGTACCAGGAACCGAAGCCCACCGCGGCGAGCAGCCCCACCAGGGCAATGTGGAAGACGAGGTTACCGGTCTCGCGCAGGTACCCCTTCTCCGCGGCGACGGAGTGGTCGGCGGTCCCCTTCGCGTCGCGGGCCTCGCCAGCCGTGGCCGTGACCCGGAAGCGCCGTCGGCGCAGCGCCTGCCGGGCGGCCGCCATCGCGTCGCCGGGCTCCATCGGACTCGTCCAGGCGCTGCCGCCGGGCAGCCGGCCGGGCCGGGCCGGGGCCTTCGGCGGCGCGGTGAACAGCGCCCTGGCATGCCAGCGGATCCGGGACGACAGGCAGCCGATCAGGGAGATGAACAGCAGCAGGTAGATCGCCGCGAACCAGGACGCGGCGAAGACGTCGAACCCGGAGAACCAGTCGAGCAGCGGACCGAGGGTGGGGTGGTCGGCGAGGTACTGCTCCACCCGCATCGGGTTGATGGCGCGTTGCGGCAGCAGCGATCCGGGCACGGCGGCCAGGGCCAGCAGGAACAGCAGCAGCAACGCGGTGCGCATGCTGGTGAGCTGGCGCCAGGACCGGACGGCGAGGGCAAGGGCCGGATGCCGGGTGAACCGGCCACCGGCGCCGGGGGCGCGCCCCGGTCCGTCGGTCGGCGCGCCGGGGTCGCCGGGCGACGGACCGGCCGCGCTGTCCGGCGGGTCGAACGCCTCGGGGGCGGCGACGCGGGCGTCGGCATGCCCCTCGGGCAGGCGGCGCGAGCTGGCCGCCACGCCGGAGTCGAATCCCGCGGACTCGATGGCGGACTCGAGGCCGGACTTCTCGAGGCCGGACTCGGCCTCGACGGTGTCGCCGGGTTCGACGTCGACGGACCCGGCGGCGAGTGACGCGGGATCGGCGGCTCCGGACGCAGGCGCGAGCCGGGCGTTCGAACGGGTTGAGGAGGTCACAGCGGCGTCTCCGAGAAGCCGGGGGCGTAGGGCCGTAGGTTCGCAACCAGGTCGGCCCATTCCCCCGTGAGTTGAAGCACGCCGACCGTGACGAGCAGCATGCCGCCGAGCAGGGTCAGGATGCGGGTATGCCGTCGCAGCACCCGCAGGGCGCCGACGGCACGTCGGAAAGCCAGTCCGACGGCGAGGAACGGCAGCCCGAGCCCGAGGCAGTACACCGCGGAGAGGAACGCTCCTCGCTGCGCCGTCGCGCTCGTCACCGCCAGACCCAGGACGGCCGACAACGTCGGGCCGAGGCAAGGTGTCCAGCCGATCCCGAAGAGCACCCCCAGCACGGGCGCGCCGAGCAGGCCGGGCGCCGGCAACCGGTGGATGCGCCATTCCCTGTTCACCCAGGACAGCCGGGAGAACACGCCGGCGAACGCGAGTCCCATCACGATAGTGACAACCCCGAGAACCTGGCTGACGCCAACCTGATGGCGGGTGAGCCACTGCCCGAGCCCGCCGAAGGCCGCGCCGTAGGACACGAAGACCGCGGTGAAGCCGAGCACGAACAGACCCGTGCCCGCGGCGACCCGCCCACCCGCGCGCAGCCGGTACAGCCGCAGCCCGGGCGACCCGGTCCCCTCGTCGTCCCGGGCGAGGTCACCAG
>NZ_CDXDOR010000070.1:0-469 GCF_978021225.1 Frankia sp. CeTa3Moorea
CGCCCTGTCGTACCGCGATGTCGAGGAGCTGCTCGCCGAACGCGGCCTCGATGTCGATCACGTCACGATCTACCGCTGGGTCCAGCGCCTTACGCCTCTGCTGGTCGAGCTGGCCCGGCCCGGCGACAGGTGGTATGTCGACGACACCTACGTCAAGATCGCCAGCCGGTGGACCTACCTGTACCGGGCGGTCGACCAGTACGGCCAGGTCATCGACGTTCTCACCAGTACCCGCCGCGACCAGGCGACTGCCCGCCAGTTCTTCACCCGGGCGCCGCCGTAGGGGCGCCGCCCGGTCGAGGTCACTACCGACGAAGACCCGGCCTACCCGCGGAGCCTCGACGAGCCGCTCCCGAGGCCTGCCATGTCGACGCAGCCCGGGAGAACAACCGGATCGAAGCCGACCACGGACGACTCAAGCACGACTCCGACCGACCCTCACCCGTCGCTGGTTGCCCGGTGCGTCCGT
>NZ_CDXDOR010000070.1:1097-20407 GCF_978021225.1 Frankia sp. CeTa3Moorea
CAACTCTCGTCCGGGCGCTCGCCGCGCTGCGGGCGAAGAACGCCGACATCCCGGTACGCAAACATGGCAATCCGTCGACATGACCGGCTGACCGGGAGGTCACCGTCGACGTGACGCGCCCCCTTGCCCGCTACTCTCGGATGGCGGGCAAGGGGGAAAGGTCGGCGCTGGCGGGGGGCATGTTCTCCACGAAGTTCGACCCGCCGCGGCGGCGGCGTGCCGTGCTAGGACCGCCCGGTGACGCGCACCAGTAGCCGCCGAGGGCAGATGATCTGCATAGGGTTCTCGAACTCGACCCCGCCCGAGTAGTCCACGGCGATGTCGTCGAAACGATCAAGCAGCGCGTTGAGCACGATCCTGACCTCCAGCCGGGCCAGCGGTGCGCCGAGGCAGAAATGGATGCCCTGGCCGAAGGCGAGGTGCCCGCCGGTGTTGCGGTGGATGTCGAAGCGGTCGGGATCCGGATAGCGTCCCGGGTCCCTGCTGGCCGCGCCGGTCCACAGCGTCACCAGCTCGTCCTTGCCGATCTGCTGCCCCGCGAGCTCCGTCTGCGTGGTGGTCACGCGCGCCATCCGGGAGAAGGGTGGGTACAGGCGCATCAGCTCCTCGATGGCGCCCGGCAGCAGATCGCGGTCCGAGCGGACGGCCGCGAACGTCTCGGGGTGGCGGTCGAGGACGACGATCGCGTTGCCGATCATGGCCATCGACGCGGCGTGGCCGGCGAACATGGTCAGGCCGATCAGGCCGATCAGATCGCCGTCGCGCAACGGCTTGCCGTCGATACTCGCCTGCGCCAGGTCACTGAGCAGATCGTCGGTCGGGCTTTCCCGGCGCCTCCGCACATGATCAAGGATGTACGAGTTCATCTCCCGGATGGCGGGAGTGACCTCGGCCTCCATGACCTCGGGCGGCACCGTCGCCGCGTCGAGGGCGCCCAGCGCGTCGCCCCATGCCCGGAACATCGGCACGTCCTCGTGGGGCAGGCCGAGCATCTCGGCGACCACGGTGATCGGTAGGGGATAGGCCAGCGTGTCGATCAGATCGAAGGTGTCGGAGCCGGCCGTGCGGTCGAGCAGGGAGTGGGTGATCCGAGCGATCCGCTCGGACAGTACCGACACCGCGCGCGGTGTGAAGGCATGGCTGATGACCTGGCGCAGCATCCGGTGGTGGGGCGGGTCGCTGGTGACCAGGTTCCCCATCAGGAACAGGTCGAGATCAGGCTGCGGTTCGTTGAACAGCCGCACCGTCTCCGAGGAGAACGTCTTCGGATCGGTGAGGACATGGGCGATGTCGGCATGCCGGAACAACTGCCATCCGTACTCCTCACTGTGATGAATCGGATGCTGGTCGTGCATCTCCCGGAACCAGGAGAACAGCGAGTCCACAGCCTCGGTCGCGGATTGGTTCGTCGTTGGCATGGCCTACTCCCGATCTCACTGCCGTTGTATCGCTGATCACAGACGATGGACGGGGCGGTAGATTCTGTGATCGACTTGGGGTGTCACCGGGCGGCGACCCTCGGGCGCCGCAGGCGACGACGAGGACAACGTTGGTGAACCGGCGACCCGAAGACCCGATTCGATGGCGCCGTCCATGTACCCGCTCCAGCCAAGGGCAAGATCGTCGCCGCAGAATCTGATCCGCCCGAAGGGCTGGCTGATCGCACGGTGTAGCTGTGTGAGCTGGAAGGGCTGCCGGTACGCGGGCCCACCGAGGGCGTACTGGTCTGCCTGCCAGTCCGTCACGGTGTGCCTGCGAAGCTGCGCGTCCGGGATGATCCTGCGTACCGCCGCCTCGACCTGGGCACGGTTGCCGACGTCAAGCCTGTCGTCCACTGTGAAGGCGACGACCGGCGCGTTCTCGTTCAGCCGGCCCATGATGACGAGGGGATAGCCCTCGGGCGCCTCGGCGATGAACCGGTCCGTGGGACTGGTGAGATCCAGCCACAGTTTCTTCTGGCGTGGCACACCGTAGCCCTGGCTGCTTGCCCTGCGGTACTCCGATGGCAGCGCCGGGCCGAAGCTGATGGTCTTCCAGACGTTGACCGGGACGGCTATGACGACCTCGGGCACGGTGTAGGTCGTCCCCGTGCGGGTCCCTACCCGCACCCTTCCATTGCTCTGAGTGATCGACGTGACGGGGGAGTTGAGCCGGAGGTCTGGACTGCCGTCCTTCAGGATGGCCTCGGCCAGGGCGATGGTGCCCTTCTCCATGCGGAAGGTGTTCACTCCGGAGAAGCTCTGGTAGTTCCAGCCCGCGAGTGCCCACCACTGCGACAGCTGGAGCATCGAGCCGCGCGCGCTCGGAGCGCCGTAGAGCGCGGTGGTGCTGGTCATGCGGATCTCGTCCTGGGGCGGGTAGGCGAGCTGGTCGAGCCGGTCGCGCAGGCTCAGCCGGTCCAGCGGTGTGATCAGATCCTCGCGGGCGAACGGTTCGTACGGCTTCGGGAAGTAGTCGCGTGAGCCGTCGAAGAAAGGAGTGAAGAGTTCGCCCTGCCGGGTGTAGGCCTCGACCGGGTCGTACTCGGCGAATCCGGTGAGGGTTGGCATGATCACGCGCTCGGGTCCCGCGTCGGCCACGACCGACAGGCCGTAGCGCGCTATCTCGCGCCACACATGGGGCTGCAGCGGGTCGACCCAGGCGCCGCCGCGCTCGATCTCAGAGCCGTTGAAGGTGTCGGTCCATGTCCGCCCGCCGATGCGGTCGCGTGCCTCGAGCACAAGCACCCGCTGTCCCTTGCGCCGCAGCTCGCGGGCGGCGGTGAGGCCGGCCAGGCCGGCCCCGACAACGATGTTGTCGTAGTCGCGATGGCCCGCGTGGCCCTGTTCGACGGCCTCGGCCACACCGGGGAGGCTGACCCCGAGCGCGGATCCGGCGACGGCCAGGCCACCTGCCCTGAGCGCGGTCCTGCGAGAGAACGAACGGCTGGACGAGCCTGTGTGCGCTCCGTCTTCATGCGTGGTCAAGGTGAATCCCCCCGCGTTACGGTCTGTGGTCGTCGAGGCGGTGTGGATGTCGCCGCGTTCCGGACGTGCGGGGAATCCGGCGCATGCGGCCTGCGCCTCGGATTCCCCGCGCCGTTCCGGGTGGCTGGGCTGGGTCAGGCGGAGGGCTTGCGGAACTGCTTGATCAGCGCCGCGTAGCTGTCCTCGGCGTGGCCGTCGGCCACCGCGCGCTTCGCCAGCTCCAGGAAGAAGGTCGGGAGTTCCGCGTTGACGCCGAGCACTTTGCTCTCCTCCACGAGGTGCTCCATGCCGCCCACGTGGACGTTGACGGTGGCGTCGGTGGCCGGGAACCTGTCCTCGTCGATCTGCTGCGCGTAGGCGGTGACGTAGTCGGCCGTGACGTTGATCGCCGTGACCGCCAGGCTCGCGAAGGTGGTCGCCGGAACACTCGCGGTGCCCAGGAGCGCGGCACCGTGCAAGAAGGTGTTGAGGACGCCCCACATGATGCTGAGGACGGACATGTCATAGAGGGCGGACAGACCGTGGTCCTCGTCGAGATAGACGGTCCCGGTCTGGCTGAGTACCTGCAGGGTGGCCAGGTGCCCGTCGAAGGCCGCCTTCGGTCCGGAGTACAGCACCGTGGCCTCGGCGGTGCCGATGGCCTGGGGGAGAGCCAGGATCGCGCCGTCGAGATAGGTGCTGCCGAGCTGGGCCGCCCAGCTGGCGGTCTCACGCGCCACAGTGGAACTGGCCGTGGTCAGGTTGACCAGCGTCCGGCCGTCCAGGGCGGCGCCGACCGGGTCCAGCAGCTCGTGCACGGCGTCGTAGTCGGAGACGCAGATGACGACGAGTGGGCTCGCCTCGACCGCGGCCCTGATCGATGGGGCGAGGGTCGCGCCGTTGGCGACCAGATCGTCTGCCTTCCCTGCCGAGCGGTTCCAGACCGTGGTCGGGTGGCCGTTGGACAGGAAGGCCGCCGCCAGCGCGCGGCCCATCAGGCCGAGTCCGACGACGGTGACCGGCGATGCGGAGACTGAGGGGGTGGACACAGGAGCTTCTCCGGATGTCGTGCGGCGTCCGCCGCGATGGATGTGATCGTTCGTTCGCCGGTCCCAGGCGTGCCAGCGCGGTGATGTGACCCGCGTCCGCGTTTCGTGCGTCGATCTATTCCCGTCCCTCGTCCTCGGCGGCCCACGGGCCGCTGACACCGAAGGGGTTGTCTACGACGTAACGCCAGTAGCCGTCCTCGCCCTGACGCAGGACGTCGATGGCGACGCCGTCCAGCGGCTCGGGTTCGCCGTTTGCGCCGATCGTGTCCATCCGCCACTCGACCACAAGCATGGCGGTGTCGCCGACCACCAGCTTCTGGCGCACCGTCGCTTCCACGGACGGTTTGCGAGTCGCCAGAAATTCAGCCACGTAGTCGCGGCGGACCTGGCCGCGGAGGGGCTTTCCCGGCTCCCACATCCCGACCGCGTCGTCGGTGTACATCGCATTGACCGCGGCGGCGTCACCGGAGTTGAAAGCGGCTCCGAAGGCCTCCTGGTGCAGGTTGATGTCACGTACCAGTGCGTATTGAGTTTCGGTCACGGCACATTTGCTCCATTCGTATACTGACGGCATATGGCGTGGACCTGCTCGCAGGCTAGCAGCGAGCGTTCCTCGATCCGGTCTTGTGTCGGTAATCGTGTATAAACGTGAGAGGAATCGACCCGATTACCGGTGAACAACCAGCCACGGCGCGGATCGTGTCCCGCAATCCTGTCCGACAGGGCGGGTTCGCCCGCTGGAGCCGGTAGGTCGCGAACCGTGGGCAGCGCACGCCGCGGCGGTGGTTGTGCTCCCGCGGGTCCCCCGGGGGCGGGTGCTGGTCCGTTCGGAGTGCCGGTATGCGGCTAGCCCTGGTCGGTCTGTTCCAAAGCCCGGGCCACCGCCGCCTGGATCGCCGGGGCCGCCAGCGCCTCGGACGGGTCAAGGAGGTAGGCCACCCGGGCGTAGGCGACCAGCAGGCGCTCATCCCGCCGCGCGGCCTCGAGCAGCTGGTCGAGAAAGGCGAGCTCGGCCTGTTGTTCCTCGCTCAGGTCACCGCCCACACCAGGAAAGACGCGGTCGGCCCCGGTCGTCAGCTCCCACACATGGTCGACGGCTTCTGCCGCCAGGTCGGCGAAGAACCTGCCGGGCTCGACCGCCCCCGACCGGTCGACGTGGTCCCGCAACACCTTGGATCCCAGGGCCGCGACGGTCATGCCCTGCCCGTATACCGGGTTGAAGCTGCATACGGCGTCGCCGATGACGAGTAGCCCGCCAGGGCGCGAGCTCATCCGCTCGTAGCGGCGTCGCAGGTTGGCCGGGAAGCGGTAGGCGATCGGCTCCCCGAGAGTCTCCTGATCGTGCACCGCGTCGTAGATGTCGGTGCTGGCCAGCGATTTCAGGAAGTCATGGAAGCCCGCGGAGTCGTGGGGTGGGTAGGCGCCGGCGATGCCGTAGCCGGTGACGACGGCACAGCCGTCCTCCACCTTGGCGCACAGCGCCCCTCGTGGAATCTCCGGCGAGGCGCCGACGTCGATGGAGACCTCGTCGACCATCCGGTCCTGCGCCAGCCGGTAGTACTGGGTGGTGTAGCCGACGTCGACCCGGAGCTGCTCCTCCTCGACCTCGGGGTAGCCGAGCTCCGCGAGCCACACGGGCGTGCGGGTGCGTCGGCCGGTCGCGTCGACGACCAGGTCGGCGAACAGATCACGGCTGGTCTCCCCCCGCCGGACGCGGGCGCCCACCACGGTCAACCGGTCCGGGCTGGTCAGCAGCCCCGTGATCTCGGTGCGTTCCGCCACGGTCACGTTCGCGAGCGCACGCACACGCCCGCGGACCCGCCGCTCCAGATGCGGTCTGCTGACTGACAGCAGGGGCAGACCGGACTGCGGCTTGGGCAGGCGCCGGCCGTTCACGATCCACCGCGTGTTGCCGGTGCCGTCGCCTGCGGCTGCGCCGTTCGCTGTCAGCTCCTCGGTGATCCCCGGGAACAGTTCCTCCAGGACGAGGAGACCAGCGGCCAGCAGGTTGTGCAGGTGCTCGCCGTGCGGGACGCCTCGTCGGGTGTCACGGTGCCCCCCGGCGGCGTCGTGCCCGGTGAGGTCGTCACGGTCGACGAGGACGACCTCGGTGTACCGGTCCGTCAGCACACGCGCTGCCAACAGCCCGGCCATGCTTGCGCCGAGCACAACCACACGATCACGTCCAGATGTTTCCGCCATGCGGTCACTCCCCTGCTGCGTGCTAAAGGGTGGGGGGCGGAAAATAGCCCGCCTTGACGAAGAAGCTCACATATCTCTCGAACAGGCCACGATCGACCGCCGGGCATTCAATGCCGGTTTCCCGCAGCGCGTGTTCGGTGTCCGAGACATCGATCGGCGGATAGGTGGCCAGGCCGTTGCCTGCGTTCATTCCCTCGAACGAGTCCAGCAGCGGGAACATCGCGTTCTTCCGGTCCCCGCGCACGCGGGCCGACCACGAGTCCCAGTCCAGCGCGGGCAGGTGGTATCCGAAGGATCTGAGGTGATCGACGAACTCGGCGAACGTCTGATTCTGCCGGTTGTACAGATGGAAGGTCCGGCCAGCGGTGTCCCGCAGCGTGGAGAGAGCCACGATCGCCGTGCTGACGTAGTCCACGGGAACCATGTGGACGACGCCGGCGAGGCTCTCGGGCACCGCCTGGGCCTCCAGGATTCCCCGGAGGCTCAACCAGACAAAATCCCTGGTCTGGCAGGCGCCGGTCATCTGGTCGCCGCACACGACATCCACCCGGTACACCGAGAGGGGCAGTCCGCGGTCCCTGCCGAGACCGATGATCTGCTCGGCGACCCATTTGCTCTGCAGATAACCGTTGTGCAGCAGGTGCGCCGGCCCGGTCGGGTCGGTCACGGTGGCCGCGCGCGCGTCAGGGCTCGGAGCGGGGAACACCCCGGTCGTCGACACGTAGTGGACCGGAACCGTGCGGTGTGCCGCGGCCAGCCGCAACACCTCCCGGGTGCCGCCGACGTTCGTCGGCGCGAGTTCGGTGTAGGGCCGCAGCCAGCTGACCGTCGCGCCGGCGTGATAGACGACGTCGACCCGGCGGGCGAGGTCGTCGAACCCGGCTTCGGCCAGGCCCAGTCGGCTCGCGGCCAGGTCACCGACGACGACGGACAGACGGGCCGGATCGATGTCCTCCCACACCTGGTACCAAGCCAGGTTCTCCCGCAGGCGGCGGGTCGCCGTGGCCCGGTCTTCTCCCCGCACCAGGCAGTGCACCGTGGCGGTCGTCGATCGCATCAGATCACGGAGCAGGAACGCGCCGAGAAAGCCGGTGGCGCCGGTCAGCAGGATCTCGGCGGGGTCGGTGGCCACCCGGTCGATCTCGCCCGCGGGCTGAATACCCTCGTCGAGGTGGACCTCGGCGGAGAAGTCGACGTCGGCGGCGCGCGAGGACGCCCCTCGCGCGGCCACCAGGAGGGTGGCCAGGTGCTCCACCAGTTCCTTGGGTGTCGGGCGCTCGAAGATCAGGGATGGCGGCAGCCGCAGACCAGTGGCATCGGCCAGCCGGTTGCGCAGCTCCACCGAGGTGAGCGAATCGAATCCGAGGTCGGAGAAGAGCTGGTGCTCCTCGACCGCTCCCGGTGCCGAGTGTCCGAGGACGAGCGCCACCTCCTGAAGGACGAAGTCCGACACCGCGCCGCGCCGGTGAGACGGGGGCAGTTCCGTCAGCCGGGCCAGCAGGCGCCGCGGTTCGGACACCTCCTCGGCGGCTCCGTCGGTGTCCCGCAGCAGGCGGCGCAGCAGCAGGGGCGCGCGACCGGCGGCGGACCGCAGCGCGGTCAGGTCGACCGGGGTGACGACAAGCGCGGGATGATCAGCCCGGAGCGCGAGGTCCAACATCCGCGGCCCGTCGTCGGAGGTGATGGCCCGCAGGCCGGAGCGGGCGATGCGGTCGAGGTCGGCGCGCGTCAGGTGCCCGCTCATCCCGCCCTCGTGCGCCCACAGTCCCCAGGCCAGCGACGTCGCCGGCAGCCCGAGTCGGGCGCGGTGGCTGGCCAGGGCGTCGAGGAAGCTGTTTGCCGCGGCGTAGTTGGCCTGGCCGGCGCCACCGATGATGCCCGCGATCGACGAGAACAGCACGAAGGAGTCCAGGTCGTGGGCGAGGGTGAGCTCGTGCAGGTGCCACGCGGCGTGGACCTTGGGCCGCAGCACGGTGGTCAGCCGGTCCGGGGTCAGATCCGGGATCAGGCCGTCGTCGAGCACCCCGGCCGCATGCACGATCCCGGTGAGCGGATGCTCCTTCGGGATGGAGTCCAGCAGCGCGCCGAGGGCATCGCGGTTGGCGAGGTCGCAGGCGGCGACGCGGACCTCGGCGCCGAGCCAGGTGAGGTCGGCGACGAGCTCGGCCGCGCCGCCCGCGGCCAGGCCCCGGCGGCTGGCCAGGAGCAGCTGGGAGACACCGTGCGCGCGGACGAGGTGACGCGCGAACAGCCCGCCGAGCGCACCGGTGCCCCCCGTGATCAACACGGTGCCGCCGGGCCGCCACGTGGTGCCGTCCGACGGCTCGGCCCCTCGCGGGACCCGGGCGAGGCCCGGTGTGCGGATCTGGCCGGCCCGGATGGCGATCTGCGGCTGGCCGGACGCGAGAGCCGCGGGCACCGCCGCCACCGACGCCGCGTCCTCATCCAGATCGACCAGCGTGATGCGGCCGGGCGCCTCCGACTGTGCCGAGCGCAGCAGCCCCCACAGCGGGGCCGCGACGAGGTCCGTGGCGTCCGGGCCACCCTGGCCGGTCGAGACGGCGCCTCGGGTCAGGACCGCCAGCGACGCGTCAGCGGCCGGATCGCCCAGCAGCCATGACTGGACCAGCCCCAGCATCGCCCGTGCCACCCGCTCGGCCTGCCCGGGCACGTCGCTGTCCGGGGAGAACATCACGGGGACCAGGAGGACGTCGTACGCCGGCCGCGAGCGCAGCGCGGCCAGGGCGTCCGCCACGTCGTCGAACACCATGCCGGCGGAGAGTTCCCGGAGCACCGCGGCCTGAGCGCCGGCCTGAGCGCCCCCGAGGCGCAGCACCGCCAGGTCCGGGGATATGAACGGTCCGGCCGTGGGGTGCGGGTCCCAGCCGACGCGGAGCACCGCGTCCCGCGGATCCGGCGCGGCGGTGGCCGCCGCCGCCGCGGGCCGCAGCCAGTACCGCTCGCGTTGGAACGGATAGGTCGGCAGGTCCACCTGCCGGGCACCCGTCCCGGCGAAGAAGGCGGACCAGTCGACAGGGAGCCCGGCCGACCAGAGCGCTCCCAGCGCCGCGACCGCGTCCTGCGCCTCGGTCGCGGCGGCTCGCGTCGCGGCCACGGCGGTGAGGCGCACGCTGTCGGCGACCAGGGCCGAGAGCACTCCGGCCGGACCCAGTTCCAGGGTGGTGGTCACCTTCTGATCGGCAAGTGTGCGCACAGCGTCGTGAAAGCGGACCGTGTGCCGTGCCTGATCCAGCCAGTACCGCGGGGAACGCAGCTGATCGCCGGAGGCGACCCGGCCGGTGAGGGTCGACACGATCGGGATGTCTGGAGCGTTCAGCGAGACTCCGTGCAGCACCTGGCGGAACTCGTCGAGGATGGAATCCACCAGCGGCGAGTGGAAGGCGTGGCTTACCGCCAACCGCCTGGTGCGCCGGCCCCAGGACCGCACGCGCTCCTCGATCTCGTCGACGAGGCGCCGGTCACCGGACACCACTGTCGACGCCGGGCCGTTGACCGCCGCGACCGCCACCGCTCCCGCCGACCGGGTCACCAGGGGGGTGATCTCCGCTTCGGAGGCCTGCAGCGCGACCATCGCCCCGTTACCCGGCAGCGCCTGCATGAGTCTGCCTCGCGCGGCGACCACAGCAGCCGCGTCCGGCAGCGACAGCACTCCGGCCACATGCGCGGCGGCCAGTTCGCCGATCGAGTGACCCACGAGGAAGTCGGCTCGGACCCCCCACGCCTCGAACAGCCGGAACAGGGCGACCTCCATCGCGAACAGCGCAGGCTGCGCATAGCGCGTCTCGGTCAGCCGGGTCCCGGTCTCGAGGACGCCGTGCAGCGGATGCTCCAGATGGGGGTCGAGGTGTGCGCACACCGCATCGAACGCCTCGGCGAACACCGGGAACGCCTCGTGCAGCCGCCTGCCCATGGCCGCCCGCTGGGCACCCTGGCCGGTGAAGAGAAAACTCAGCCGGCCCCTGCCTGGGGGCACAGCGGTCACGGTGTGGGCGCCGTCTTCGGCGAACGAACGGAGAGCGGTGAGCAGGGACTCGGTGTCCGAGGCCAGGATCACGGCCCGGTGCGGCAGAGCGGCGCGGCTGGTGGCCGTCGAGTAGGCGAGATCGAGGAGGGAAGAACCGGTGCCCGCCGCGGTGACCGAGATCAGGTCGCGCGCCTGGGCGACCAGCGCCTGCCGGCCGCGGGCGGACAGCAGCAGCGGGATCGCCGGCAGGGCCGGCGCTGGGTCCCGCGCCGCCGCCTCCCGCGCTGTCTCCTCACCGGGCGCCTGCTCGAGGATCAGGTGGGCGTTCGTGCCGCTCACGCCGAACGCGGAGACCGCCGCGCGGCGCACCCGGTCCGTCCTCGGCCACGGACGGTGCTCGGTGAGCAGCGCGATCGTCCCGGCGGACCAGTCGACCAGCGGTGTCGGTCGCTCGACGTGCAGGGTCCGGGGGAGTTCGGCGTGCCGCAGCGCCTGGACCATCTTGATGACTCCGCCTACCCCGGCGGCCGCCACGGAATGCCCGATGTTGGACTTCAGCGAGCCCAGGAACAGCGGGCGTCGCGACGTGTGCGCGGCCCCGTAGGTCGCCAGCAGCGCCTGGGCCTCGATGGGGTCGCCGAGCCGGGTGCCGGTGCCGTGTGCCTCGACGACGTCCACGTCGGAGGCGTCGAGCCGTGCCCGGGTGAGCGCAGCCCGGATGATCCTTTCCTGGGAGGTGCCGCTGGGAGCGGTGAGGCCGTTGGAAGCGCCGTCGGAGTTGACGGCGGACGACCGCAGGACTGCCAGCACCCGGTGCCCCCGGGCGACGGCCTCGTCGAGCCGTTCGAGCAGGAGCAGACCGACGCCTTCCGACCAGCTGGTGCCGTCGGCGGCGGCGGCGAAGGACTTGCACCGGCCGTCGGGGGCCAGGCCGCGCTGCCGCGCGAAGTCGACGAATCCGCCGGCGGTCCCGGCGATCGTCACCCCACCGGCGAGGGCGAGGGATGATTCGCCGCTGCGGAGGGACTGCGCCGCGAGGTGCATGGCGACCAGGGACGACGAGCATGCCGTGTCCACGGTGAGGGCGGGGCCCTCGAAGCCGAAGGAGTAGGCGATGCGGCCGGACATGACGCTGCCGAGACGGCTCGTCAGCAGGTAGCCCTCAAGCTCCTGGGGGCCGTAGAGCCCCAGGTAGGACTGCTCGACGGCGCCGACGAAGACGCCGATATCGGTGCCTTTGAGGGGGGTCGGGTCGATCCGCGCGTGCTCGAAGGTCTCCCAGGCCGTCTCCAGCAGCACCCGTTGCTGGGGGTCCATCGCCAGCGCCTCACGGGGAGAGACGCCGAAGAACGCGGCGTCGAACTCGGCTGCTCCCTCCAGGAAGCCGCCCTCTCGGGTGTAGGTGGTACCCGGCATGTCCGGGTCGGGGTCGTAGAGCGCGTCCACGTCCCAGCCGCGGTCGGTGGGGAACGCGGTGATGGCGTCCCGTCCGTCCACGACCAGCTGCCACAGATCGTCTGCTGAGCGCACACCTCCCGGGAACCGGCAGGCCATGCCCACGATCGCGACCGGTTCCACCCGGCCGGACTCCAGTTCCGTGATGCGCTGCCGGGCCTTCTGCAGGTCGGCAGCAACCCATTTCAGGTACTCCGTCAGCTTGTTCTCGTCCGCCATGGGTGGGTTACCTGTTCCGGAAGTCGGGCGGGAATCAGTTTGTGGCACGGCCGAGCTCGTTGTCGATGAAGTCGAGCAGTTCCGCGGTTGACGCCGCCGCGAGCCGGTCGCCCGGGTCCGGGTCGGCCCGCTCGGCCGGTCTCACGCCGGTCTCGAGCCATCTCGACAGCAGCGTCTGCAGCCGCACGGTGATGGCGTCGTGATGACCGTCGAGATCATTGACGGCCGCGGCCATGAGCGCTTCCTCCAGCTCGTCCAGGGCCACGAGCGCGGTCGGCCGCGGGCTCGTCGTGTCATGGGGCGCGATGTGGGTGAGCAGGAAGGCGGCCAGCGTTGAGGGAGTGGGATGGTCGAACACCGCGGTGGTTGGCAACCGAACGCCGGTGACCGCGCTCAGCCGGTTGCGCATCTCCACCGCTGTGAGGGAATCAAATCCCAGCTCCCGGAAGGGGCGCTCGGAGTCGATCGCGGCGGGATCGTCGCGGCCGAGGACCGCTGCCACGCCGTCCAGGACCAGACCGAGGACGAACTCGGCCCGTTCGGTGGCGCCGGACAGCGCGGCCAGCCGTTGCGACATCGGAATCTCGGCGCTTCTGGTCGAGCGGCGGCCCTGTGCGGGGATCAGCGCCCGCAACAGAGGTGGGGCGGCGTCGAGCGCCCTGAGCATGTCCTGGTCGAACGGCGTGATGGTCACCACGGGCCGCGTCGCCGAGACCGCCGCGTCGAACAGGGCCATTCCCTCCTCGGCGCCGATCGGGACAAAGCCGTCCCAGGCCCACCGGGCGCGGTGGACGTCGCCGAGCTGCGCGTTGATGCCACCGTCGACGTTCCACAGCCCCCAGGCCAGCGCGGTCGCGGGCAGGCCGAGCGCACGGCGGTGCTGCGCCAGGCCGTCGAGGTAGGCGTTCGCGGCGGCGTAGTTTGCCTGGCCCGGCGCCCCGAACTGCCCGACGGTCGAGGAGAAGACGACGAATGCCGAGAGGTCCGTCTCCCGGGTCAGTTCATGCAGGTGCCACGCGGCCTCGGCCTTGGGACGGAGGACGTCGTCCAGCTGCTGCGACGTCATGGTCGTGATCAGGCCGTTGTCCAGCATGCCTGCCGCGTGCACGACCGCGCGCAACGGCTGGTCGGCGGGAATGTCGGCGAGCAGCGCGGCGAGGGCATCCCGGTCGGAGACGTCGCAGGCGGCGAGGCGGACCGTCGCACCGAGCTCGGTCAGGGCGGTCCGGAGCCTGTCGGCCCCCTCCGCCCGCTCACCCGAGCGGCTTGCCAGCAGTACATGCCTGACGCCGTGCGTGGCGACGAGATGGCGGGCGACGGCGCTGCCGAGCCGACCGGTCCCGCCGGTAATCAGGACGGTCCCGTCAGACCCCCACACCGGCCTGTCCGCTCCGGCGTGGATCTCGGAGGAACGGATCCGGGCCAACCGGGGAACCCGGATCCGCCCGGCGCGCACGGCCGCCTGGGGCTCCTCGGCATCCAGCAGGGCTGGGAGCAGATCCGGCGGGATCGGCTCCTCACCCGGGTCTGTGTCCGTGTCGACGACAACGACCCGGTCGGGTGCCTCGGACTGCGCGGATCGGACCAGCCCCCAGACCGCCGCCGCGGCCGGGTCGGGTGCTTCGTCGCCGGTCGTGGCCACCGCACCTCTGGTCACGAGGATCAGGCGGATGCCGGTGAACCGGTCGTCGGTCAGCCACTCGCGCAGCAGGAGCAGCACCTGCCGGACGAGCGGGTGCGGGTTGGGTGTCGGTCCCGCGGCCCCACCCGCGGCCTCGTTCGCCGCGGTCGCGATCGCTCGGCTCGCCGGCAGCGCGACGACGAGGGCCTCGACCGAGGCCCCGGAGTCAAGCGCGTCGGCCAGGGCCGGCAGGTCCCGGTAGGACGGGACGCCGGGCACGGGGTCCGAGGCGGCCGTGAGCATCGCCCAGACTGCCGTCCGGGCCGAGGGCACGACGGCGTCTTCGACCCAGTCGATGTGGTGAAGGGCGCTGCCGGGACCGCGTCCGCCGGGCCACGGGCCCGGCCCGGTCAAGGGAGCCACCGACGGTTCCAGCCAGTACCGTTCCCGCTGGAAGGGATAGGTCGGCAGGTCGACGGCCCGCGCGCCGGAGCCGGAGAAGAAGGCCTGCCAGTCGATCGACACGCCTCGGGTGTGCAGCACACCCAGCGCGTGGACCAGCGATCGGGCCTCCGGCTGGTCCCGGCGCATGACGGGAACCGCGACCGCGTGCTCGACACCGGCTGCCGCCATCGCCGAGAGGACCCCGTCCGGCCCCAGCTCCAGCAGCGTTGTCACCCCCTGCGCCTCCAGGGTGCGTACCGCGTCCAGAAAGCGCACGGGCCTGCGGATCTGTTCCACCCAGTAGTCGGCCGAGGCCCATCCGTCCCCGGACTCCACCTGGCCGGTCACCGTCGACACGATCCCGAGCCTCGGCCGGCGCAACGCCAGCCCCTTGATGATCAGACGGAACTCGTCGAGCATCGGGTCCATGCGGGGCGAGTGCGAGGCGTGGCTGATCGGCAGCACCTTGACGGACCGGCCCCGTTCCTTCCAGACGCTGGCGACGGCATGAACGGCGTCCTCGTCACCCGAGAGCACTACCGCCCGCGGAGCGTTGATGGTCCCGATCACCGCGCGCCCCTCCTCGTCGAGGGTCGCGCGCACCTCCTCCTCCGTCGCCTCGACGGCAACCATGGCACCGCCCCTGGGCAGGGCACGCATCAGGCCACCGCGGGCGGTCACCAGCGTCGCGGCGTCGGACAGCGACAGGACACCTGCGAGATGCGCGGCGATCAGCTCGCCGGTCGAGTGACCCACCAGGAAGTCCGGCCGTACCCCCCACGTCTCGAGGAGGCGGAACAGCGCCACCCCGACCGCGAAGAGCGCGGCGAGGGTGTAGTCGATCTGGTCCAGCTCGTCACCCGACTCGATCACGGAGCGCAGCGGACGAGGCAGGTGCTCGTCCAAGGCCGTGCACACCTCGTCGAAGGCTGTGGCGAATGCCGGGAAGGACTCGGCCAGTTCGCGTGCCATGCCCACGCGCTGGGCGCCGCCACCGGTGAACATGAATGCGAGCCGACCCTCGTCCCTGGTACCCAGGATTGTTCCGGCGTCGTCGTCCGCCAGCGCGGCAAGGCCCCGGACGAGCTCGTCCCGGCCGGTGGCGACCGCCACCGCGCGATGGCGCAGTGCCGAGCGTGTGGTGGCCAACGAGTAGGACAGGTCGAGCAGGCCGAGATCGGCACGTTCGGCCACGAGTGCGCCGACCCGGTCGGCCTGGGCCCGCAGGGCCTGCGGGGAGGCGGCGGACAGCACGAAGGGCAGCGCCGCGGGTGGGACGGGTGGGTGTGACGGTCCGGCGGGTTCCGGCTGGGTGGGAGCTGGCTCGTCGGCGGTCGGCGGCTGCTCGACGATCACATGCGCGTTGGTTCCGCTGAACCCGAACGCGGAGACGGCGGCCCGGCGTGGCCCGTCCAGCGCCGGCCACTCCATCGGCTCGCGCAGCAGGGCCAGCATGCCACTTTCCCAGTCGACGTGCGGGGTCGCCAGCTCGGCGTGCAGCGTCCTGGGCAGGACTCCGTGCTGGATGGCCTGGACCATCTTGATGACGCCGCCGACTCCGGCGGCTGCCTGCGCGTGTCCGATGTTGGACTTGAGGGATCCGAGCCGAAGGGGCCGATCCGGGGAGCGGCCGCGACCGTAGGTGGCGATCAGGGCGTTGGCCTCGATCGGGTCACCGAGGGGTGTTCCGGTGCCGTGGGCCTCCACGACGTCGATGTCGGAGGTCGACAGTCCCGCGTTCGCGAGGGCCTGGCGGATCACGCGTTCCTGGGCGGGTCCATTGGGCGCGCTGAGGCCGTTGCTGGCGCCGTCCTGGTTCACCGCGGAACCACTGATCACCGCAAGCACCCGGCGGCCGTTGCGCCGGGCGTCGGAGAGCCGCTCCAGCAGCAGGAGCCCGGCACCCTCGGCCCAGCCGGTGCCGTCAGCGGAAGCGGCGAAGGACCTGCACCTGCCGTCCGGTGACAGACCGCGCAAGCGGGAGAACTCGACGAACGCCTGTGGCGTGGACATCACCGTCACCCCACCGGCCAGCGCCAGATCGCACTCCTCCCGGCGCAACGCGGCGACCGCGAGGTGAACGGCGACCAGCGACGAGGAACAGGCCGTGTCGATGGTGACGGCGGGTCCCTCCAGGCCCAGGACGTAGGCCAGCCGGCCCGACACGACGCTGCCCGCACTCCCGCTGTAGAGATAGCCCTCGAACTCCTCCGGCGGGAGGTGGAAACGTGACCCGTAGTCGTGGTACATCGACCCGACGTACACACTCGCCCGGCTTTCGCGGCGTTGGTCCGAGGTGATGCCGGCTCGCTCGAAGCTTTCCCACGCGGTCTCCAGCAGCAGCCGTTGCTGGGGATCGGTGGCCAGAGCCTCCCGGGGCGACATGCCGAAGAACTCCGGGTCGAACTGGTCCGCGTCGTGCAGGAAGCCGCCCTGATCGGTGTATGACGTCCCGAGGGTGTCGGGATCGGGGTCATAGAGCCGGTCCAGAGGCCAGCCGCGGTGCTCGGGAAAGGGCGTCACGGCGTCGATGCCGTCGGCGACGAGCTGCCACAGCCGTTCCGGCGAGTCCACGCCGCCGGGGTAGCGGCAGGCCATTCCGATGATGGCGACCGGCTCCCGGTTCCTTTCCTCGATCTCGCGCAGACGCCGGCGGCTGGCGCGGGCATCAGCGACGGCGCGCGCCAGGTACTTGCGGAGCTTGTCTTCGTCAGCGCCCACTGTTCTGCGCTCCCGGGATCTCCTCAGAGCAGGCGACAGCCGGATCCCCGGTATTGTGCACGGTGATCTTCCTTTCCTGGGGAAGTCTCGCGCGAATCGCATCCTCTGGAATTGTCGCCGCATTGTCGTAACGCGGCGGTAACCGCGCACTCCCGGTGCTCCAGGTGGCATCTGATGACCGTCGGAGGACCCTGTGGTTAGTGTCTGATTACGAGGCCTCCGGGGGGTGGCAGTAGAGTTCTGAACAAACGTCCATCGAAGGCGGGAAATGGAATAAAAATGACCACGGAGAGCGAAGAACGCGATCTCGCCGAACCCTATATCGGGAGTCTCCTCGAATCGCTCGGGCTGGGCGTCCACTACTCACGGGCAGTCGGAGACACTCTCTTCTGCCGCGACGAGACGGGGAGTGAGATCTCCGTTCTCGATCTTGTTGGCGGATTTGGATCGACGATCCTCGGGCACAACAATCCAGAGATCGTCTCCTATGCCAAGGAACTTCTCGACCGGCAGGTTCCGGTCCACGCCCAGTTCTCGAGACATCCCTACGCCAGCGATCTCGCGCGGGCTGTCAACGCCATCATCAGGCGTGAGTTCGGAACGTCCGAAGAATACTCGGCGGTATTTGCCAACAGTGGCGCCGAGGCGGTCGAGATAGCGATGAAACACGCGGAGCTCGACCGGGTCATGAGGGTCGCCGCCATCGCGGCGGAGATCGAGGGCAACCTCGCCGCGGCGCAGGCGGCCGTCGCTGCTGGTGCCGCGGTCGTGGCAAGCGGGTCGTCCGTTCGCCTGGGTATCGAAGGGTCGCGTGCGCTGGATCTCGACGAGGTGATCGCCGGGATCGGACGCGCCAACAAGGAACGTATGACCGCCACGCCGGTGTTTCTGGCGCCGGAGGGATCGTTCCATGGAAAGCTGGTCGGCAGCGTTCAGCTCACGCACAACGTCGACTTCAGGACTCCCTTCGGTCTCCTGGCCGCGCAGTGCCGGTTCGTTCCCGTGCACGAGCCCGACGCACTCACTCGGACTATCGAGACCGAGCGGAAAACGCTGTTCGATCTCGCGGTCGACGGTCATGCCGTGCACGTTGTCGAACGTGACCTGCCAGTGTTCGCCGCTTTCGTCCTCGAGCCCGTCCAGGGTGAGGCGGGGATCCGGGCGTTCGACCGGGAGACGGTGCTGCGCATCCAGCGGGAATGCGCGGCGGTCGATTGCCCGGTCATCGTCGACGAGGTGCAGTGTGGAATGGGCCGTACCGGCGCCTTCTTCGCGAGTTCGTGGCTGGGTCTGCAGGGTGATTACTACACGCTGGCAAAGAGTCTCGGTGGCGGGATCGTCAAGACTGGTATGACCCTGGTGCGTGGTTCTCGCTACCGCCGGGAGTTCGAACTTTTGCACAGTTCCACCTTCGCGAAGGACTCCTTCTCCACTTTGATTGCCAGTCGCACGGTGGAACTGCTGGAGGCGGGCAACGGCGCAGCATATCGAAAGGCCGCGGAACGCGGCGAGCGCATTCTGGAGATGCTGCACTCACTGTGGAAGGAATTCGGAAACGTTGTCCGGGACGTCCGCGGTGTCGGTCTCATGATCGGCCTGGAGTTCCACGACCAGTCGGGCTCCACCCTGGAGGGCGTAGCCGAGCAGTCCCGGGCCGGGCTGCTCGGCTACGCCCTGTCCGGATATCTGCTGCGTCGGCATGCGATCCGTGTTCTTCCGACCGCCAGCGCCACGAACACGCTGCGGCTGGAGCCGTCGGTCTGGATCACGGACGCCGAGATAGATCGCCTGGAGTCCGGGCTGCGCGGCCTGCTGGTCGCGCTTCGGGATCACGCCGGCGCCGACCTCGCGAGCGGCGGCCTGCCGACCACGGGCTCGGCTGGGCAGACCGGCGGACAGCGGCCGCGGTAGCCGGCCGGCGGGGCCGCCGCCACGGACACCGCACCGAGACAGCACTGCGACTTTCCGCAGTTATGAAGGAGCGAGCTACCCAGATGACGACATGGTCTGACGGTCACGAGGGCGGTCGCGGCGAGGCGGTTGCGGTCGTCGGAATTGCCTGCCGCCTGCCCGGAGCGTTCGGAACCGCGGAGTTCTGGAACCTGCTGGTCGACGGTCGCAGCGCGGTGGCTGAGGTTCCAACCGACCGGCGGCACGGGATCTCGGATCCGGCTCTGCTCGGTGGTGCCCGGTTCGGGGCTTTCCTGGAGGCGGTGGGAGATTTCGATGCCGCCTTCTTCGGAATCTCCCCGAGAGAGGCCGCCGCGATGGATCCGCAGCAGCGGCTGGTCCTGGAGCTGGCCTGGGCGGCGTTGGAGGACGCCGGAATTGTGCCCGCCGACCTGGCCGGCTCCGCCGCCTCGGTGTTTGTCGGCTCCTTGCGTGACGACTATGCCGGCCTCGTCCTGAGCGGCGGCGATCGGCTGATCACACAGCACACGAATACCGGCACCCACCGCGCCATCATCGCCAACCGGGTCTCCTATGCCCTGGATCTGCGTGGGTCGAGCGTCGTGGTGGACACAGCTCAGTCGTCCTCGCTGGTGGCGGTCCATATGGCGGCGCACAGCGTGCGATCGGGCGAGTCGCCGGTCGCTCTCGCCGCCGGAGTGAACCTCAACCTCTGGGCCTCCGGGGCACTGGGGGCGCAGCGGTTCGGCGGACTCTCG
>NZ_CDXDOR010000070.1:20432-23157 GCF_978021225.1 Frankia sp. CeTa3Moorea
TACGTCTTCGACGCCCGGGCCAACGGGTATGTCCGAGGTGAGGGCGCCGTGGTCATGGTGCTCAGGCCACTGGCCGCCGCCCTGGCCGACGGCGACGACGTGTACGCGGTCATCCGCGGCAGCGCCACGAACAACGACGGAGCGACCTCCGGCCTGACCGTGCCCAGCCCCGCGGCGCAGGAGAAGGTCCTGCGCGCCGCGCTGCGACAGGCCGGCACTGCCCCGGCGCAGGTGCAGTACGTGGAACTGCACGGTACCGGGACTCCGGTAGGCGACCCGATCGAGGCGACCGCTCTGGGTGCTGTCTTCGCCGGCCGGCGGTCGGGCGGGGACGCCCGGAGCGCGCAGCCGTTGTCGGTGGGGTCGGTGAAGACCAACATCGGGCATCTCGAAGGCGCCGCCGGGATCGCCGGGCTGCTCAAGACGGTGCTTAGCATCCGGCACCGGCGCCTTCCCGCGAGTCTGAACTTCGCGACGGCCAACCCGGACATTCGCCTCGACGACCTCGGGCTGCGGGTGAACACGGAGCTCTCCGCCTGGCCGCGTCCGGCTGAACCGCTGATTGCCGGAGTCTCGTCGTTCGGCATGGGGGGCACGAACGCGCACGTGATCGTGGGTGAACCGCCGGGTGCCGCCCGTGTGCCCACCAGGCACCCGGCCGACGAGGCGGACCCGCGGGTACACCCGGTTCCCGTCTCCGGCAGGACTCCCGCCGCGCTGCGGGCACACGCCGCCGTGCTGCGAGAGACGGGTCTCCCCCCGGGCGATCTCGGGTTCTCGCTGGCGACGACCCGGACCTCCTTCCGACACCGGGCGGTCGTCCTCGCCTCCACCGGCGAGGACCTGCGCAGCGGCCTTGATGCCCTGGCGAACGGGACACCCGCGCCGAACGTGATCTCGTCGGACGCCTTCGGAGATCACCAGCCCGTGGGCTCCGACGCGGTCGATGGGCAGACCGCGCAGGAAACGCAGGACCTGGCCGGCCTTGCGGCCCGCTACATCCTGGGCGCCGACGTCGACTGGCCAGCGGCGTACTCCGGGACCCACGCCAGGCGGGTCCGGCTACCCGGTTACCCCTTCCAGCGAGAACGGTTCTGGGCCGATGACCACCGCATGCCGGAACCTTGGTCCTCCACCGGTGCGGGGCGGACGGACACCGACCCGGGCACCCTGGTCCGGGTACAGGTGGCGGCTGCGCTCGGTCTGGATGATCCGGATCGGGTGGAGCTGGACACGAACTTCCGTGACCTCGGCTTCTCCTCGTTGATGACCGTGGAACTGATCGAGAACCTCTCCGCTGCCACGGGACGATCTCTGCCAGGCGGTCTGCTCTTCGACTATCCGACGCCACAGGAGCTGATCATCCACCTTGCCGGCACCGCGATCACGCCGGTGGCCGCGGGGACGAGCCCGGCCGTCCTCCCGCCTGCCCGGGGCGCGCACCCGACGGGTGACGCGGACGAGGACGCTGTCGCGATCATCGGTATGGCCTGCCGCCTTCCCGGCGGGATCGAGTCGCCCCAGGACCTGTGGCGGGTGGTGTTCGAGGAACGGGACGTGATCAGCTCGTTCCCCACCGACCGGGGGTGGCGGCCCGGGCAGGGATACTCCCGGGTCGGGGGCTTCCTCGACACCGCGGCTGAGTTCGACGCGGCGTTCTTCGGGATCTCCCCCAGAGAAGCCCTGGCCATGGACCCGCAACAACGCCTGCTGCTGCAGACCTGCTGGGAGGCGCTGGAACGGGCCGGAATCGAGCCGCGGTCCCTGCGCGGCAGCCGCACCGGGGTCTTCGTCGGCGGCACTGCCGCCGACTACGGCCCTCGGATGTACGAGGCCGACGAGGAGGTCGGCGGCTATGTGCTGACCGGGACGACGACCAGCGTGCTGTCGGGACGAATCGCCTACCAGTTCGGATTCGTGGGCCCGACGCTCACGGTCGACACCGCCTGTTCGTCGTCGCTGGTCGCACTTCATCTCGCTGTGCGCGCCCTGCGCAGCGGCGAGGCGTCGGCGGCGCTCGCCGGCGGGGTGACCGTGATGGCCACGCCGGGCATGTTCGAGGAGTTCGCCCGGCAGCACGGTCTGGCCGCTGACGGGCGGTGCAAGGCCTTCTCCGCGGACGCCGACGGCACCGGATGGGCCGAGGGCGTGGGAATGCTGGTGCTGGAACGGCTGGCGGACGCCCGGCGGCACGGCCACCCGGTTCTCGCCGTGATCCGCGGAACCGCGATCAACTCCGACGGCTCCTCCAACGGGCTGACGGCACCCAGCGGCCTTTCGCAGCAGCGGCTCATCAACGCGGCGTTGACCGACGCGGGCCTGACCAGTTCCGATGTCGATCTCCTGGAGGCGCACGGCACCGGCACCACCCTGGGCGACCCGATCGAGGTCGAGGCGATTCTCGCCACCTACGGGCAGAACCGCCAGATCCCCCTAGCCGTCGGCTCGCTGAAATCCAACATCGGTCACACCCAGGCGGCGGCTGGCGTCGCGGGTGTCATCAAGGCGGTCCAGGCCATGCGGCACCGCGTGCTGCCGCGAACCCTGCATGCCGATGTCCCCACCGCCCGCGTGGACTGGACATCCGGGAAGGTCGAGGTAGTGACGCGGGCCAGGTCGTGGCAGCCGACCTCCGGGCCGCTGCGTGCCGGCGTGTCCGCGTTCGGGATCAGCGGCACGAACGCCCACGTGGTTCTTGAGGAGGGGGAAAAGAGCACGACGGCAC
>NZ_CDXDOR010000070.1:23671-27052 GCF_978021225.1 Frankia sp. CeTa3Moorea
CGGCACTGGGGTCACGGGCCAGGGGGCGCAGCGGCCCGGGATGGGCCGGGAACTGTACGCGCGCTTCCCGGAGTTCGCGCGGGTGTTCGACGAGGTGTGCACGGCGTTTGACCCCCATCTGGACGAGCCGCTGCGGGAACTGATGTTCGGCGCCGGACCGGCCACCGGCTCGCGGCTGAACCAGACCCGCTACACCCAGCCGGCGCTGTTCGCCTTCGAGGTCGCGCTGGCCGCGCTGGCTGCCGACCACGGCCTGAGCGCCGATCTGCTCGCCGGCCATTCCATCGGCGAGCTGTCCGCCGCCCATGTGGCCGGGGTGTTCTCCCTGCCGGACGCTGCCCGACTGGTGGCTGCCCGAGGCCGGCTGATGCAGCAGGCCCGCTCCGGTGGCGCGATGATCGCGGTGGAGGCGACCGAGGCCGAGGTCGTCGCGACCCTGGTCGACGGAGTGGCGCTGGCGGCGGTGAACGGCCCGGTGTCGGTGGTTCTCGCCGGCGACGCCGAGGCCACAGAGCGCGTGGCCGCCGGATGGCGTGACCGCGGCCGTAGAACAACCCGGCTGACCGTCAGTCACGCCTTCCACTCTCCGCATCTGGACGATGTGCTCGACGACTTCCGGTCCGTGGCCTCGTCGATCGACCACCGGCCCCCGCGGATTCCGGTCATCTCCACGGTGACCGGGCAGCCGCTGCCCGCCGAGGTGGCCGGATACGCCGAGCACTGGGTCACCCAGATCCGCGGGACCGTGCGGTTCCACGACGCCGTCTGCGCCTTGCGCGAGGCCGGTGCCGTCGTGTTTGTCGAGGCCGGACCGTCGGCCGCGCTGACCCCGCTGATCAGGTCCGCGGGGATCGCGAGAGTGATCCCTCTCGGCAGGGCCACCGGCTCCGAGGCGGATACCTTCGTCTCCGGCGTTGCCCGGGCCCATGGCGAGGAGCCCACCCACCCCTTCCGTCGGGACCGGTACTGGTTGCCACCGCGGCCGACCCGCGGCGCCTCGGGGCATCCGCTGCTGGACTCGGTGGTGGAGCTGGTCGACCAGGACGATGTGGTGTTCGCCGGCACCCTCTCACTGGCCGATCATCCCTGGCTTGCCGGGCACGTGATCAACGGCTCGCCCCTGCTGCCGGCGACGGCCTTCCTGGAACTGGCGCTGTTCGCGGGGGAGCGGGTGGGACTGCCCGAGGTGGCGGACCTGACCCTGGAGAGCCCGCTCGTGCTGCCCGGCTCCGATCCGGTGCAGATTCAGGTCACTGTGCGTGACCGTCAGGTGCTGATCCACGCCCGGAGGGACGGGGAGCGGGACTGGACCCGGCATGCGACCGGGCTGCTCGCGGACGCCGGCGCCGGCCCGGGGCGCGGTGCGGTCGACCGGCTGGACTGGCCGCCCGAGGCGGATCCGGTGTCGGTCGACGACGCCTACGAACGTCTCGCCGAACGAGGATTCGACTACACCGGTCTGTTCTGCGGCCTGCGGGCGGTGTACCGCGATGGGGACCTCACGTACGTCGAGGTCGGCATCCCCGCGGGCCTTCCTCGCCCGGAACCCGGCTTTCTGCTTCATCCGGCCCTGGTGGACGCGGTGCTGCACCCCATCGTGCTGGGCCTGGTCGACGGCGGCGACGGACTGCGCCTGCCGTTCGCCTGGAGCGGGGTGCGGGCGGGCGGTGGTGTGGGCGGCGTCTCGGAGCTACGCGCCCGGCTCGCCCCGGCAGGCGGTGACGGCACCTACGAGGTGCTGCTCGCCGACGTGGCGGGCAGCGTGGTGGCCACGATCGAGGGGCTGACCTTCCGGGCATCGGCCGACGTCGCTGCCGACGGCGGCGAGATGTACGCACTGACCTGGCGGCGCGAGGACGCGGCTGCGGCCACGACCACCGGCACCGAGGAGGCCCCTGCTCCGGCCGTCGTGCCCGTCGCGAGCACGGACGACACGACGAGCACGGTCGCCCGCTACCTCGGTGTGATCCAGGAGTGGGTGGCGGCCGACCACGACCGGGACGACCGGCTCGTCCTGGTCACGCGGAGCGCGGTGGCTGCCGACCCGGACGAGCCGGTCACCGATCTGGCCGCGGCCGCGGTGTGGGGACTGGCCCGAACGGCCCAGAGCGAATACCCGGACCAGATCGTCGTGGTGGACGTCGACGACAGCGCGGCTGATGCCGGCCCGGCCGTGGCGGCGGCCGTGGCGGGTGTCGCGCGGCGGACCGGCCAGTCCCAGCTCGCCGTGCGAAACGGGGAGGTCCTGCTGCCCCGGCTGTCGAGGGTCGCCCCGGCCACCGCGCCCGCGGACGATGGCGGCGCCGCGCGCGGATTCGGCTGGGATCCCGGCGGCACGGTCCTGATCACCGGTGGCACCGGTGGGCTGGGCGCACTGATCGCCAGGCATCTCCATCAACGGCACGGCCTGCGGAACCTGCTGCTGGTTAGCCGTCGTGGACCGGACGCGCCCGGCGCCGCCGCACTGACAGCGGAACTGGAAGGCGCGCGCGCCGTCGCCGTCGACGTGACCGACCGGACGGCGCTGGCCCGACTGGTCGACGAGGTGCCGGCCGACGCGCCGCTGACCGCGGTGATCCACGCTGCCGGGATCCTTGACGACGGCACGATCCCGGCGCTGACCGCGGAGCGGATCAGCGCCGTCATGGCGGTCAAGGCCGATGCCGCGCGGTACCTGCACGAACTGACCGCGGATCGCCAGCTGCGCGCCTTCGTCCTGTTCTCCTCGATTTCCGGCCTGCTCGGCACGGCAGGTCAGGCCAACTATGCCGCCGCCAACACCTACCTGGACGCGCTCGCGGCGCACCGCAGGGCGCGCGGGCTGCCCGCGACATCGCTGGCCTGGGGACTGTGGCAGGCGGGCATGGGGGAGTCTCTCGGGGAGTCCGGCGTCAGTCGCTGGACGCGCTCCGGAGTGGCGCCGCTGACCGCCGATCAGGGACTCTCCCTGTTCGACCGCGCGATGTCCGAGGACGCCGCGCTGCTGGTCCCCGCCATCCTGCGGCCGTCCCGAGCCGCCAGCGCCGAGTCCTTGCCGTCCCTGCTGGGTGGCCTGGTCAGGGCGCGCCGCACGCCTGCCGGAACGGCGCCGACCGGGCGCGCGGAGCAGACGCTGACCCAGCAGGGCGCCCTGGACCTCGTCCGGGTGACCGCCGCGGCGGTGCTGGGACTGCCCAACCAGAACTCGCTCGACATGAGCAGGGCCTTTCGCGAGCAGGGTTTCGACTCGCTCGCCGGCGTCGACCTGCGCAACCGGCTGATCGCGGCCACCGGGCGGCAGCTTCCGGCGACCCTGGTCTTCGACCACCCCACACCACGGGCGCTCGCCGGGTATCTGGCCGAGCCCATGGCCACGGCGGCGGATGGCCGGTCGGCCGGTGC
>NZ_CDXDOR010000071.1:0-3651 GCF_978021225.1 Frankia sp. CeTa3Moorea
GAGCTACCTGCAGGCACCCCCGCCGACGATCGCGCCGTCGAACGTCGGTCATTACCACCCGGAACCGCTGCCGGGGGCGCCGGCCTCGAACGAACCCGCCGCGGCCGCCACGGCCGAATCGACCGTGATCCCGACGATCGAGTCCCGCCTCGCCCCGCCGAACCGTGAACCGGTGGAGCCACCGGTTGATCAAGCCTATGGTCAGCACCGCCCGGAGCCGCCGCGCACTGCTCCCCGGCCGACCTACCCGCCTCGCCGGCCGGTGCGGCCGGTGGCCGACGACGACGAGCTGGACGTGCCGGACTTCCTCAAGTAGCCGGTGCCAGGCAGACTTCCGGCATGCCGGTTCTCGTCACCTCGCGCTCGGGTGGGGTCAGCGACCCGCCGTTCGAGGGACTCAATCTGGGCGACCACGTCGGGGATGCCGACGAGGCCGTCGCCGTCAACCGACGCCGGCTCGTCGACCGGCTGCGGATGCCGGTCCAGTACATGCGGCAGGTGCATGGGAGGCAGGTCGCCGTGTTGCGCCGGCACGGGCCGCCTCCGCAGGCGGACGCGCTGGTGACCGATGTCCCCGGCCTCGCGCTCGCCGTGATGGTCGCCGACTGCGCACCGGTGCTGTTCGAGGCCCCCGCGGTGGTGGGAGTGGCGCACGCCGGCCGGGTTGGGATGGCCAATGGCGTGATACATGCCACTCTCGGGGCCCTCGAGCGGCTCGGCGCCGCCCGGGACGAGCTCCGTGTCACCATCGGTCCATGTATCTGTGCCGGCTGTTACGAGGTGTCGGAGGATCTTCGTTGCGAGGTGGAGACCCAGGTGCCGGGGAGTGCGGCCACCACCCGCGTCGGCACCGCGGCGATCGATCTGCGCGCCGGTATCCGTTGTCAACTCGCCGTCGCCGGTGTGACTGATATAACAATTTCTGCTCGATGTACCGCCGAGGATCCGGAGCTCTACTCCTACCGCCGGGAGGGTCGGACGGGACGCTTCGCCGGTCTGGCCTGGCTCGGGCCGACGCCATGATCCACCGGCCCGGCCCGATCGAGCTCGATCCGGCGCGCCTGGACCGGTTGACGCGGCGGCTGGCCGAGGTTCGGGCTCGGGTCGCGGGGGCGGCCCGGGCCGCGGGCCGTGATCCGGACCACCTCACCCTCATTGCGGTCAGTAAAACCTACCCACCCCAGGATGTTGTGATGATGCACACGCTCGGGGTGCGGCACTTCGCCGAGAACCGGGAGCAGGAGGCCGGGCCGAAGGTGGGTCTCGTCACCCGGCTGATCGGCGGGGAACGGAACGTCCCGACCAAGGGGACCGGTGACGGCCCGTCCTCCGGTTCCGACGATCCGATCTGGCATTTCGTGGGACAACTGCAGCGCAACAAGGCCAGATCCGTTCTTCGTTGGGCGGATTGGGTGCAGTCGGTGGATCGGGTGAGCCTGGTGCCGGTGCTCTCCCGGCTGGCGATGGAACGCGGCCGCCCGCTGTCGGTCTGTCTCCAGGTCTCGTTGGACTTCCCTGGTGCTTCCGATGGGAAGATCGGTGCGTCGATCGCCGGCTCGAGGCGCGGAGGGGTCGATCCGGCCGGCCTTTCCGCCCTGGCCGATCTTGTCGAGGAGGCGCCGGGACTGGCTCTGCGAGGCGTGATGGCTGTCGCCCCCCGGGGAGGGAAGCCACGACCTGCATTCGCGCGACTGCGTGAGGTGGCGGAACGCCTGAAGGTGGGGCATCCCCAGGCCACCGTCATCAGTGCCGGCATGTCGGGAGATCTTGAGGACGCGGTGGTCGAAGGCGCGACACACCTTCGGATCGGCACCGCTTTGTTCGGTGAACGGCCTGGTGTCCCTTAGAGTCGCGCCCATGGGGCTCGGGCGCAGGGCGATGGTCTACCTCGGTCTGGCCGAGGAGGATGAGGACTATCTCGACGACGACTATGACGACGGTCGTGCGGTCGGTCGTGACGATCGGCGTGCTATGCACGAACCGGTTCCGATGGACCGTACGGTCCGTCGGATAGACGCACGTGAGGAGCCGGTCGCCATGCCGCGACGTCCACCGGTCGAACCGTTGCGTCCCGCCGGTCCCGTGCCGATGCGCAGGGTGGCCGCGGTGGAGGAGCCGCACCCCTACCGGATCACCACGCTTCAGCCACGCAGCTACAATGAGGCGCGCCAGATCGGCGAGGAGTTCAGGGACGGGACACCCGTTATCATGAACCTCACTGACATGGACGATGCCGACGCCAAGCGGCTGGTCGACTTCGCCGCGGGTCTGATCTTCGGGCTGCGGGGCGACCTCGAGAAGGTGACCAACAAGGTCTTCCTGCTCTCGCCGCACAACGTCGAGGTCACCGAGACCGACAAGCGACGCATCCGCGAGGGTGGGTTCTACAACCAGTCATAGCCAGGGAATGTGATCACGTTCCCCCCGTTCCTCAGGAGAGAGCGCCATCAGCACAGTAGGTAGCTTGATCTTTTGGGTGCTGACGGTCTATCTGTTGCTCCTGATAGCGCGATGGATCATCGATCTGGTTCTTGCCCTCAGTCGATCGTTCCGCCCGACCGGCCCCCTGGTACTGGTCTTCGAGATTGTGTACACGGCAACTGACCCTCCGTTACGATTCATCCGGCGATTTCTTCCGCCGTTGCGAGTGGGTAGCGTTGCGCTTGACCTCGGGTTCCTGCTGCTCTTCCTGGTGATCATCGTGCTTCGAAGCTATGCGCAGAGGCTGTGACGGGGTTGTTGTGCACACCGCGAGCGCGGGCGCGGCAGACTGCCCGCAGACCGCCCTCTCTTCGGGGAGCGGCGATGCCGCACGAGGAGGCGACGTGGCTCTGACACCACAGGACGTTCAGAACAAGGTCTTCAGCCCGACGAGGTTTCGCACGGGCTACAACGAGGATGAGGTCGACACCTTCCTCGACGAGGTCGAGGCGGAGCTGACGCGGTTGCTGGACGAGAACAGTGACCTGCGCCGGCAGCTCGACGAGGCCCGGCGTTCCGGCGGTGGTGGTCCGGGCGTGCCCGCGCAGATCCTCGAGGAGAACCAGGGCCTGCGCCGCCAGCTCGACGAGGCGCGTCGTCAGATCGCCCAGGCGCAGGCCCAGGCCGCCCGGGAACGGGGCCAGCAGCCGCAGCCCACCGGGCCGCAGGGGCCGCAGCAGGGCGGCGCCCCCACAACGGTGATCTCAGCGGTGGGTACCTCCGGACCGCCCGCCCGGGCCGGCGGTAACCCGCAGGTGGAGGCCGACATCGAGCAGCGGGTCGCCCGTACCCTCGTGCTGGCCCAGCGCACGGCGGACGAGGCGCTGCGCGAGGCGCGCGCGGAGTCCGAACGCGCCCGCCGCGAGGCGAGGGCGGACGCGGACCGCATCATTGGTGAGGCCCGGGCGCACGTGGCCGAGCAGCTCGGCGGCTTGGAGGACGACAAGCGTCGCCTCGAGGGCCAGGTCGAGCAGCTTCGGGCGTTCGAGCGGGAGTACCGTACTCGGCTGCGGGCCTACCTGGAGATGCAGCTGCGGGACCTGGACGGCATGCCGACTCAGCCAGCCGTCGGTGCCGGCGGGCCACCGCGACCGGGCCTCAACCCGGGTGGTGGACCCACGCCGCCCGCGGTGGGCATGGGGCCCAGTGGCGCCCCGCAGAACCCCGCCC